>JAEZMI010000201.1 GCA_023414975.1 Pseudomonadota bacterium
CAACAAGCCCGAGAGCCGCTTCGCGTTCATCTCCGAACGCGCCGCCTTCGCCGGTGAGGTGTTGCTGGATATTTGAGGGGCCGATGGCCGGTCAAAAGGCTTGCCGAGACGTTGGCGACAGCCCTGCTAGAATGACACGGCTTGGAAGCACCGCGCCGCAGCCATCCTTCCCGGAAAGGACCGTGAATCCCCATCACGGCAAACCGCGAGCCCGCGATCAGCGACGATCGAAGGCAATACGCGCGGCAAGGCCGAGGAAAATCACGCCCGTGAGACGCTGGAACGCGCGGGCGAAGCCGGCACGCGTTGACAGCCAGCTACCGATGGCCCCGGCACAGCCGCCCACGGCGCCGTTCACCATCATGCCCCCGAGATTGAGGATGGCACCGAGCAACAGAAACTGCAGCAGCGGCGAACCGCGCGACGGATCGACGAATTGCGGGAGGAAAGCCAGCACGAAGACGATGATCTTCGGATTGGTGAGGTTCACCACCACGGCCTGCCGGAAGGCCGCCATGGCGCTGCCACGCGCGGCGCCAGAGGGGCCGACAAGCGTAACGGGCGCGGTGAACGCCTTCACGGCGAGATAGATCAGATAGGCCACACCACCCCAGCGGATGATCTCGAACGCGCCTGGATGGGAAGCCAGTAGCGCGGCGAGGCCGGCTCCGGCCGCCAGCGTGTGAAGAATGCCGCCGACGGTGATGCCAAGGCTAGCCGCCAAGCCCGCACGCGGCCCTGACCTCGCCCCCTGACCGAGGCAGAACAGCATGTCGTTGCCGGGGGTGAGATTGAGCATCAGCGCGGCGGGCACGAACACTAGCAACGTCTCGGCGGGGATCGGCATCACACGTCGTCCTCGGTCTCCGGCGTCGCGTCCACGTCCACGATCTCCATGACGCCGGTCGGCACACCGACCTCGTCACCGATCCATTTGCCCATCAGCGCACGGGCGACGGGTGAAATCCAGGCGATGCGGCCCTCGCGCGGTTCCGCCTCGTCCTCGCCGACGATCCGGAAGCGATGGCAGCGGCCTTCCTCGTCTTCCAACGTGACGAGCATGCCGAAGGTTATCGCCGCGCCGTCCTGCGGTGGGTCCACCGGCTCGGCATTGGCGCGGCGGGTGGACCAGTAGCGCAGTTCCCGCGAGGCGGCCGCGACGGCGGCCCGATCGCCCCCCACGGAGGCCGCGGCCAGCGCCTCGCGCTCCCGAACGAGCGCCCGCTCGATGAGCGCCAATCCGCGCCGCGTGACGAGATTCCTATGGGAACTGACGGGACGTTCAGGCAGGCTATCGCCCGCGCCGTCCTCCTTCACGAAGGCACGGCTCATGACGACACCTGTGATGCGGGCGTTCCCCTGCGGCGCGGCGCGCCGGGTATTGCCTCGAAAGCGGCTATTTTCATTGACTTTCCGAGCTTTGCGCCTATGGTGCGGCCGTCGTCTGACCTTATCCGACTGATGCGCTCCGCGCGACGACAACTCAGCCGACCCCGGTTACGGCTCGGGGCCTGGCGGGCGGTGCGCAGCCGCAGAATTGATCCCAGATGCCTTTTAACGAACTGGGCCTGAGCGACAAGGTGCTCTCGGCCGTCGCCGATACCGGTTATACCGAGCCGACGCCGATCCAGGCGCAGGCCATTCCGCATGTGCTCGCGCGTCGCGATGTGCTGGGGCTCGCGCAGACCGGCACGGGCAAGACGGCGGCCTTCACCTTGCCGATGCTCACTTTGCTGGAGCAGGGCCGCGCCCGTGCGCGCATGCCGCGCACGCTCATCCTTGAGCCGACGCGCGAACTGGCCGCGCAGGTCGAAGAGAACTTCGTCAAGTACGGCAAGAACCACAAGCTGAATGTCGCGCTGCTGATCGGCGGCGTGTCCTTCGGCGACCAGGACGCCAAGCTGCTGCGCGGCGTCGATGTGCTGATCGCCACCCCCGGCCGCCTGCTCGACCATGTGGAGCGCGGGCGCCTGCTGCTCTCCGGCATCGAAATCCTCGTGATCGACGAGGCGGACCGCATGCTGGACATGGGCTTCATCCCGGACATTGAGCGCGTCTGCAAGCTGGTGCCGTTCACCCGGCAGACGCTGTTCTTCTCGGCCACCATGCCGCCGGAGATCCAGCGCCTCGTCGCACAGTTCCTGTCGAACCCGGTGCAGATCGAGGCCTCGCGCCCTTCCTCCACCGCCTCGACCATCACCCAGTTGCTCGTCGCCTCCGGCAAGGAGGACTACGAAAAGCGCGAGACCTTGCGCCGCCTCATCAACGAGGCCGAAAACCTGCAGAACGGCATCATCTTCTGCAACCGCAAGCGTGACGTCGCGGTCGTGCACAAGTCGCTCCAGCGCCACGGATTCAAGGCCGTCTGCCTGCATGGCGACATGGACCAGCGTTCGCGCATGCAAGCGCTCGATGCCTTCCGTACCGGCGAGGCGAACCTCCTGGTGGCGTCCGACGTGGCCGCGCGCGGTCTCGACATTCCCGCCGTCAGCCACGTCTTCAATTACGACACGCCGCACCACGCGGAAGACTATGTCCACCGCATCGGCCGTACCGGCCGCGCGGGCCGGGCAGGCGCCGCCTTCACCATCGTGACGACGGCGGAAGCCAAGTCGCTGGCGGCCATCGAGAAGCTCATCGGCCGCTCGATCGACTGGAAGGAAGGCGCGACGCTCGACGCCTTGCCGCCCTCCGAACCGCGCCGCGAGCGTAGCGAACGTTCGGATCGCGGCGAGCGCGGACGTGGCGGGCGCGACCGCGGTCGCAGCCGGGCGCCGGAACGGGACGGTGAGGATCGCGAGCGCAAGGGAGCGCGCCCCGCGCGTCGCCGCAATGGCGACGAGGCCGCGGCAGACGCTTCGGAGACGCCGGCGCTGAGCGTTGTGACCGACACCAGCGCCGAGGCGCCTGTCCAGCCGAGCCGTCGCCGCGGACGGGCCGCGAGCGCGGATGGCGCGGCCGAGCCGGTGGCTGCCCGCGCCGCGCAAGGAAAGGCGCCATCGGCGCGTGCACCCGTGACGCCGCTGACCCATCGCCGTGAGGAGCGCAAGCCCTTCGATGAGCCGGCGGACACGTCGCATCTGCCGGCCTTCCTGCTGCGCCCGGTACGAATCAAGGCGAGCTGATCCGCTCATTCCGAGATGAGGCTTGGATTGCGGCCCGACACAGTCGGGCCGCTGTCGTATTCAGCGGAGAGCGGCGGTTCAGCGGTGAA
>JAEZMI010000254.1 GCA_023414975.1 Pseudomonadota bacterium
ATCCACGTCTCCGAGATGAGCTGGACCAAGAAGAACGTCCACCCCGGCAAGATCGTCGCCACCTCGCAGGAAGTGGAAGTCGCGATCCTCGAGGTCGATCCGGTCAAGCGCCGCATCTCGCTCGGTCTCAAGCAGACCCTGCAGAACCCGTGGGACGCCTTCGCCGAGAAGTACCCGGCGGGCGCCGTCGTGGAAGGCGAGGTCAAGAACAAGACCGAGTTCGGCCTGTTCCTGGGTCTGGACGGCGACGTGGACGGCATGGTCCACCTCTCCGACCTCGACTGGAACCGTCCGGGCGAGCAGGTCATCGACGAGTTCAAGAAGGGCGACGTGATCAAGGCGGTCGTTCTCGACGTGGATGTCGAGAAGGAGCGCATCTCGCTCGGCGTGAAGCAGCTCGCCGGCGACCCCTTCCAGGACGCGGGCGAACTGAAGAAGGGCGCCATCGTCACCTGTGAAGTCATCGATGTGAAGGATGGCGGCGTCGACGTGAAGATCGCCGGCACCGACATGACCACCTTCGTGAAGCGCTCGGAACTGGCCCGCGACCGCGGCGACCAGCGCCCGGACCGCTTCGCCGTGGGCGAGAAGTTCGACGCCCGCGTCATCCTGTTCGACCGCAAGGCGCGCAAGGTGCAGGTCTCCATCAAGGCGCTGGAAATCGCCGAGGAGAAGGAAGCCGTGGCGCAGTTCGGCTCGCAGGATTCGGGCGCCTCGCTCGGCGACATCCTGGGCGCCGCGCTCAAGAAGGCCTCCGAGAAGGCCGAGTGATCGAAGGCCGAGTGATCGGCTTTTCCTCCGTCGGCTAGCGGCTGACGGCCAAATGTGAGACGGCCGGCGTGGCGACACGCCGGCCGTTTTGTTTTCGGGCGTTGCCATCCACCCGGCGGCGGATGTGACCAGGGTCCCTGAGAAGGGAGCTCGCGCGGGGCGGCGCGCCGCCTCACATCCGCGTCGGCGGGTCGCCGATCGGGGGAAGGTCCGGGGCGATTTCGGGCGGGGTGTCGCCGGGGGCGATTTCCGGCACGTCCGGGCCGGGCGGGGGAATGTCCGGCCCGTTATCCGGCGCCTCGGGCGCTTCCACCGGGGTCGGCGGCCGCTCCGGGCTGCCGGGGGGCGGGGGAATGTCCGGCCCGTTGGGGTCGGGCGTGGTCGGCGGATCGATGGGGCCGGTGGGGTCGATCATGGCGCGTCTCCCGTGAGGCTGTGCGGCCGGGTCTGTCCGGCCGGAGCTGTCCGGGGGCAACTTGCGGGAGGGGCGCGGGTTCCGGCGGCGGCGCGCTCAGCGCAGCCGCGCGGGATTGCCGAGCGCGGTCGCCCCGGCCGGCACGTCCTTCGTCACCACGGCGCCGGCGCCGATGAGCGCGTCGTCGCCGATGCTGACGCCGGGCAGGATGATGGCGCCGCCGCCGATCCAGACATTGCGGCCGATATGGACCGGGCGGCCGAATTCGAGGCCGCCGCGCCGCTCCTGCGGGTCGCGCGGGTGGTCGGCGGTATAGATCTGGACCGCCGGGCCGATCTGGGTGTCGTCGCCGATGGTCACCTCCACCACGTCGAGGATGACGCAGTTGAAGTTCAGGAACACGCCGTCGCCCAGCCGGATGTTGAAGCCGTAATCGCAGTGGAAGGGCGGGCGGATGCCGGAGCCCCGGCCGACGGCGCCGAGCCCTTCGCGCAGCAGCGCGCGCCGCGCGTCACGCGGCAGGCCGAGCGCGGCGTTGTAGCGCGCCATCCATGCGAAGGCGCTGGCCTGCGCGGCCTGAATTTCCGGGTCGCCGGCGTTGTAGAGCTCGCCCGCCAGCATCTTCTGCATCTGGGTGCGGGTCTCGGCGGACGGCGGGACGGGATCGGTCATCGGGACGGGGTCGGTCATCGGGGGCGCTCCGGTGCGGTCGTGGCCCCTTCCTCGACGCCCGCGCCCGCGGGGGCAAAACAAATCGGGTTTCGCCGCTGAAAGGTGCGGCGCAGCCGGACCCCGGCCTTCGCGCGCCGACCCCCGCGCCCTCAGCCGATGTCCGCCCAGCCCTTGAGCTCGCGCGTGACCACCGCTTCCAGCGTGTTCATGCCGCCCTCGGAATCGTTGAGGCAGGGGATGAAGTGGAACTTCTCGCCGCCGGCATGGTGGAAGATCTCGGCGTTCTCGCCGGCGATTTCCTCCAGCGTCTCCAGGCAGTCGGCGACGAAGCCGGGGGTGACGACGGCGATCTTCTTCACGCCGGACTGCGCCAGCGCCTCGATGGTCTTGTCCGTGTAGGGCTGCAGCCATTCGGCCTTGCCGAAGCGCGACTGGAACGTGACCTTCAGCTTGCCCTCCGGCCAGCCGAGCTTCTCGCGCACGAGGCGCGCGGTCTTGTAGCAGTAGCAGTGATAGGGATCGCCCTTCTCGAAATATTCCTTCGGGATGCCGTGGAAGGAGGCGACGACGAGTTCCGGCTCCCAGTCCAGCCCGGCGAGTTCGGTCGTGATGGAATTGGCGATCGCCTCGATATAGGCGGGCTCGTCCGGCCAGGGCGCGGCGACGCGCAGCACCGGCTGCCAGCGCATGGCCTTGAGCGCGTCGAAGGCCGCGTCGCAGACGGTGGCGGAGGTGGCGGCGGCGTATTGCGGGTAGAGCGGCACGAGCAGCAGCCGGTCGCAGCCCTGCTGCTGCAGCGCCTCGATGCGGGAGGCGATGGAGGGATTGCCGTAGCGCATCGCCCAGTCGATCACCAGCCGGTCGTCGCGCGGGCCGATGCGGGCGGCGAGCTGCTCGGCCTGCGAGCGGGTGATGGTGCGCAGCGGGCCCTCGTCGCGCTCCTTGTTCCAGATCGTCGCATAGTCCTTGCCCTTGGCCTGCGGGCGCACGGACAGGATGATGACGTTGAGGATGAACCACCACAGGACGCGGTTGACCTCGATGACCCGCCGGTCGGAAAGGAATTCCTTGAGGTAGCGGCGCATCGACCAGTAGTCGGTGCCGTCGGGCGTGCCGAGATTGACGATGAGCACGCCGATCTTGCCGACCTTCACCGGGGGATGGCCGGCGGGAAGGTGCGTGCCCGCGCCCTTGTGCGTGCCCGCTCCCTGTTGCGTGCCCGTGCCCTTGGCCGGGGAGGCGGTGTCGGCCGGCACCGGGACGATCTTGTTCATCGGCAACCCCTCATCGTCGCGGCCGGCGCCCCGGCCGCGTTTTTCGAGCTTATAGGCCAAATCGCCCGCCGCGCCATCACGGCCCGGCGAGCGAGCGCCCCATGCTTCTACGCATCAGGGCCGCGGGGGGATTTCCAGGCCGCGCTGCACGGCGGGG
>JAEZMI010000284.1 GCA_023414975.1 Pseudomonadota bacterium
CCTCTGTCGTGACGGCGATCAGTCGGCTGCGGTGCGCGACGATGCGGTCCGGCGCGATGGGGGTACCGCCGAGCACGGTCTGCCCTTCGAGTACCAGCGGAATCCCACTGCTGCCGGTCGCCTGGTAGATCTTGCGGATGTCCTTCAGGCGTGGATGGAAGCTCTGGGCGTAGGCCTCGTCCCCGGTGCGGGGATGGCGCGGGGCCGGGTCGAAGACGACGCCGACGATCTTGTGCAGATGCACCTCGTCGCCCGGCAGCACCACGGGCGGCGGGCGGCGCAACGGATCCTCGGTTTCGGCGATCAGCACCACCTTGCCAGCGAGATCCGGGCTGCGCACCAGCCGCCGGGCGTAGACACGGCCGTCGTGATGGGCCACCACAAGGCGATGGTCCTCCACCTCCGAACTCGTATGTTCGACGATCAGCCCGGAACCCGCTGGGGCTGCGAAGCCCAGCGTGTCGGCGCACAGGATGAACAGGGCCTTGTCGGCGAACCACCGGTCCGAGAACGCCTCGCCGGTCCCGTCGCCACCAACCATTCCCTCGTTCCCGGAGAAGGCGGCCAGCCGCTGGTCGGCGTGGAGCGTGCCGAAGGAGGGGGTGCGCATGGGATCGAGCGACACGGCTGGCGCGGCCGCGCGCGGCGCCTCGTCGCGCTTTTGCCAGCGCCGGTGCTCCTCATGGGCGTCGATGATCAGACGCCGCACGCGGTCGAACAGGTCGCGGTGCTCGTCCACGTCGTTCCAGGTGACGGTGTGCGCATCCCCGTGGTGTACGCGGTTGAGCAGGGCGCGGAAGTTGCTGTCCGGCCGCAGGGCCGGTTCGGTCCGCAACGCATCGAACGCGGGTCCGGACAAGCCCGGCGCGTCGGCCAGCCGGGACAATTCGCCGATCAGCACCTCCAGCGTCGGCTTGCGCGGTTGCGTGTGGGCGGGCCGGTCGAACAGATCGGACAGCCGGGCCTCGGCGAAGATGCGGAATTCGTTGGCGTAGTCGCGTGCGGCTTGGTGGTCGTCCTGCGGGCCGTCGCGGAAGGCGCGCCGCTTCTCGTCCAGCGCCTCCACCGACGGGGCGAGCATGGCGCAACGCCGCGTCGCGTTGCGGCCATGCACCGACAGGTGGCGCAAGATCCGCCGCCGCCGCATCTCAACGCACATCTCCAGCGCGAAGCGGCTGTCGTGCGTCGCCAGCAGCAACGTCGCTCCGGCGTCCGCCAGCTTTCCCATGGTCGCCGCCAGACGGTGACGGTTGTTCGGGTCCATCAACTCCTGCGGGTCGTCGAAGACCAGAAGCGTCAGGCCGCCGCGCGTTTCCAGCACATGCTGCCAAAAGGCCATCAGGAAGGCCATCAGATAGGCGCGCAGGAAGGACGCGTTTCCGACATGCTCGGCCGCGACCAGCGTGCCGCCGCGCTCGACCAGCAGGGCGAGCTTGCCGGTGGTGTTCACATCGGCGCGGTGCGGGGTTGGCGCGGTTCCGGCAGTGGCGGACTGGTACAGGCGCTTCAGCCACTCCCGCGTGCGGTCGTCCAGCCGCCGGCGCAACGCCTCCAGCTGCTCCCGGACGAGGTCGCCGATCGGGAACAGTTCCTCCAGATGTCCGGCGACCTCGCGGGCGCGCTCGGCCTCCGCGACCTTTTGGCGGCGTGCGAAAAGCTCGTGCCGCATTGCCGCGACATGCCCCAGCGCGGTCGCCAGCGGCGTGGCGGCGCGGACGATGTCCTGCAACACCTGGATCTGACGGCGCAGGGGCTGTTCGTGGATTGGGGCGGCGGTGCGGGGCTCCGTGGCTTCGCCGACGATGGCGCGGAAGGCGGTTGCGCATTCGGCGGCGGCCTTGCGCCACTGGGCGAAGGCAACGGCCCGGTCCAGGCGGCGCAGGGCGTCGTCGATGGCCGATAGGGCCGGATCACCCGACAGGCGCGTGTCGGCGGGCGGCTCGGTCCAGCCGGGCAGGGCGGCGAGGTGGGTGGAACACAGCGTCTCGGCGTGGCCGCGCAGGGGCGTCAGCACACCCGCGAAGCAGGAGGTGTCGAACAGCTCCTCCGCCAAGGCGGCGCGGAGCAGGTCGGCAGGACTGCTGGGTAGCGGATCGCGCACCGCGGTGGCCAGAACGGCGGGCAGGTCGCGAGCCAACGCGCCTTCGGCTCCCTCCGCCCAGCCGGCGAGGGTCTTCTCCAGAAAATCTTGCCCTGCGAGAAGGGCTTCGGTCAGATGCTGGTGCGCCGGGCGGCCGGTGGCGGAGTCGGGCACTTCCCCGAAGGGCGCGAGGCAGACGGGGCAGGCGTCCGGCACGGCGGCGTGGCCGTTCTCGCGCAGCCAGTTGGCGACACGCACGTAGAGCCGCATCCGGCCTTCCAGGGCCGGGGAGGCGGCAAGGTCGAGCAAGGCGACGGCCTCGCCGCGCAGCGCCTCGGCCTTTGCCTCCGCCTGCGCGATCTGCTCCAGCGGGAGTTTGCCCAGCTGCGCCAGGCGGGAGGCGCTGGGCAGCCGGGCGATGGCCGGCAGTTCCAAGGCGGCCAGGGCCGGCCCGACGGCGCCTTCGAGTTCCTGGCGCATCCGGGCGTCCGTCGGGTCGAACCCGGCGCCCAGCACCGTCCCGGCATCGGCGAAGGCGTCGCCTTGGAGCCGCTGGAAGTGTCCGGCGAGGTCGTCCAACGCGCGGTCGGTTTCGGCGTTTGACGCCAGTACGGGGTCACGCCATAGAACGGGCGAAAATATACGCTAAGCGGACAAAGCGAGAACGTGGCCGTTTCACGGGGCGTCGCGGTCCGCTCCCGGATCGGCCGCAGCTCCGTCGTGTGCGCGCTTCACGATGCCGGCCACGGTGTTCTTGCTGAGCCCCAACTCCCGGCCGATCAGGCGATAGCTGCGCCCCTGTGCAACC
>JAEZMI010000288.1 GCA_023414975.1 Pseudomonadota bacterium
GAGCGATCGCGCCCGGCTGCACAGTGGAAGGCTCCGGCGTCTCGTGCACGATAGGCCCAATCCCGACGAACGCTCAAAGTTACGGCGGGGCGGCTTCTGCGACAAGCAACCTTACCCATTGGCGCGAAAGTACCCGGCGTATTACACCGTTCCCCCGGTGTTCGCGAGGCGACAGCGCAGGAGGACGGCATGGATGGCGCGCCATCAGGTGTGATCGAACGGCTCGACGCGGTGCGCCAGCGCGTCCGGCAGGCCAGCCTCGATGCCGGCCGGCCGCCGGAAAGCGTGAAGCTGATCGCCGTCTCCAAGACCTTCGGCCCCGAGCACATGGTCCCCGCCATCGCCGCCGGCCAGCGCCTGTTCGGCGAGAACCGGGTCCAGGAGGCCAAGGGAAAATGGCCGGCGCTGCGCGAGGCGACGCCCGATCTCGAACTCCATCTCATCGGCCCGCTGCAGACCAACAAGGTGCGCGAGGCGCTGGCTCTGTTCGACGTCATTCACACGCTCGATCGGCCCTCGCTGGCGCAGGCGCTGGCCAAGGAGATGTCCCGCCTCGAGCGGCCGGCGCCGCGCCTGCTCGTTCAGGTAAACACCGGCGAGGAACCGCAGAAGGCCGGCGTGTTGCCGCAGGAGGCGGATGCCTTCATCGCCGCCTGCCGGGAGGAACATGGGCTGACGGTCAGCGGGTTGATGTGCATTCCCCCGGCGGACGAACCGGCCGCGCCGCATTTCGCCCTGCTCGGCAAGATCGCCAAGCGCAACGGCATTGAGGTGCTGTCCATGGGCATGAGCGGCGATTTCGAGACCGCGATCATGCTGGGCGCGACCTATGTGCGTGTCGGCAGCGCCATTTTCGGCGGCCGCTGACGCTCAGCCGATGCGGATGGCCGTGCGCGCGTCGAGGCGCGCGAGCAGCCAGCGCAGATCCTTGCGCCGGAAGGCGACGCAGCCGGCCGTGGGTTCGAAGTTCGGCCGGGCGAGGTGCAGGAAAACGGCGGAGCCGCCCCGCGCCTTGCGCGGGCGCTGGTTGTGGTCGAGCACCACGACGAGGTCGTAGAGCCCGTCCGGCCGCCACATCTCCTCATGCGACGGCCGGAACGGCAGGCGCACCGGCCGATTGTAGCGTCCGTCACCGGGGTCGTCGCACCAGCCGTCATCCGGCCGGGTGCGGCGGACGGGAAGGGCGGTGCAGGGGCGCGGCCCATGGTCCGCCCGGTAGCGGACCTCGCGCGCATGCCAGGTGCCGGCAGGCGTCACGCCGTCGCCTTCGCGCTTGAAGGCCCGGATGCCGGCGCGGCCCAACGCCACCGGTAGTCTGACGCCGCCGACAAGCAGCCAGCCCCGCGTCGGCGAGCCGGGGCGGGCCACCACGCGCAGCCGCGGTGTCTTCGAGGTGGATTTCCGCCGGTTTTGCAGCGGAAGGGTCTTCTTATTCACGGGATTTCCGTTCACGATCACGTCACGTACCCACCGCCCTCTCGGGCATGGGTCCACCGACTCTTGCCGAATGCCTCCGGCGTGCCTACTCGGGGACTCTACGGCAATCCAACCGACGCCGCCTCTCTGGCCCAGATTGGCCGGGCGACGCGGCGCGAACAAGAGGTTCGGGGAAGCGGACATGGCGAATGCGCATCGAGTCCTGGTGGTCGAGGACGACAAGGATCTGCGGGACGCGCTGGTGGAACAGCTCTCGCTCTATGACGAGTTCGAGATCGTTTCGGAGGAAACCGCCCAGGGAGCGATCGCGGCCGTCGAGGCCAATCGCATCGACCTGGTGCTGATGGATGTCGGCCTGCCGGACATGGACGGGCGCGAGGCCGTGCGCAAGATGCGCCAGGGCGGCTTCAAGGCGCCGGTGATCATGCTGACCGGTCACGACACGGACAGCGACACCATCATGGGCCTGGAGGCGGGGGCGAATGACTACGTCACCAAGCCGTTCCGCTTCGCCGTGCTGCTCGCCCGCATCCGCGCGCAGATGCGCTCGCACGAGGCGAGCGAGGACGCGGTCTTCACCATCGGGCCCTACACGTTCCGCCCGGGCGCCAAGATGCTGGTGACGGAGCGCAACTCCAAAATCCGCCTCACCGAGAAGGAGACGGCGATCCTGCGCTATCTCTACCGGGCCGGCAAGAAGCCGGTGGCGCGGGAAATCCTGCTGCAGGAAGTGTGGGGCTACAATTCCGGCGTGACCACGCACACGCTGGAAACCCACATTTACCGGCTGCGCCAGAAGATCGAGAAAGACCCGTCCCATCCCAATCTGCTTGCCACCGAGGCGGGCGGCTACAAATTGCTGCCGTGATACCGGGCGGCGGCGCGATTCGCGGCGCCGGACCGAGTAAATCGTCTGGCCGGAGTCGAACGCCCCCGCATGTCCATCGAGGACGATATCTCCCTTCTCGAGACTGTGCCGATGCTGAACATGCTCGGCCGCGACGCTTTGCGGGCGATCGCGATCAGCGTGGACAGCCGGCCGCTGAACCGGGGTGAGATCCTCTTTCGCGAGGGCCAGTTCGCGGAAGCCGCCTTCGTGGTGGCGAGCGGCACGCTCAACGTCGCGCGCGAGGACGCCGCGCTCGCGCGCCGGCCGGGCCAGGCCATCCAGGTAGGCCGTGGCGCGCTGCTCGGCGAGATGGCGCTGCTGACCGAGACCAAGCGCCCGGCGACGGCGACGGCGCTGGAGCCCTCCACCGTGCTGCGGATTCCGCGCGTCATCTTCATGCGCACCATCGAGGGCTATCCCGATGTGGCGGTGCGGCTCACCCAGGCGCTGACCGAACGTGTGCAGGGCACGCTGGTCGAACTCGACGCGGTGCGCCGGCGGCTCGACGCGCTCGATGCCTCGCCCGGTTCGCGCTGACCCGATGGCCTGCCGCCGATGATACCGGTCACGCATCGCATCGCGCTCGACGAGGCGGAGCTGCAGGAAAGCTTCATCCGCGCCTCAGGGCCCGGCGGGCAGAACGTCAACAAGGTCGCGACCGCCGTCCAGCTGCGGTTCGACATGCGCAACTCGCCCTCGCTGCCCGAGGCGGTGAAGGAACGGCTCGCCCGCATCGCCGGCCGGCGCCTCACCAATGACGGCGTGATCGTCATCGTGGCGCAGCGCTTCCGCACGCAGGAGCGCAACCGCGAGGACGCCGTCGCCCGGCTGGTGGAGATGATCCGCAAGGCGGCGGTGGCGCCCGTCATCCGCCGCCCGACGCGGCCGACGCTCGGCTCGAAGCTGCGCCGGCTGGAAGGGAAGGCGAAACGGTCCGGCATCAAGGCCGCCCGGCGCGACAAGCCGGGGAGCGGCGGGGACGACTAGAAAGCCCGGCGGCCGCCGTCAGAAATCCGAGGCGATGCCCTTGTTCTCCCAGTCGCCATAGCGCACCGGCTCGGGGCCCTCGCGTCCGTCGATCTCGCGCGGCAGGTCGAGCGGCCGGAGCGCCGCGCGCCGGGCCGCGGCTTCCGCCAGCGCCCGTTCGGCGGCGGGCGGCAGGGCGCGACGTGGGGCGGGCTCCCCGAAAGAAGGCTCCGTGGGGGGAGGTGCCAGGGGAGGGCGCTCAGGGGGCGTGTCGTGCTCGGCCATGGCGCATTGGAACCACCGCGCGGCGGCGCGCGTCAAGCGCCCGCGGGACGCTGTCGTTGCGGAAGATCCGGCCTCACGCGATCTTGCGCCCGCGCGACTCGCTTCCCATCCTCATAGAGAAAGCTGCGTGAGGCGGGCCCGGTCCGGCGCGGCACCCGAGAGGAACCCGATGAACTACTTCCGCACCGCCCTTCTTCTGGCTGGCATGACCGCGCTGTTCATGGCCGTCGGCTTCATGATCGGCGGGCGCGGCGGCATGCTGATCGCGCTGGTGGTCGCCGCCGGCATGAATCTTTTCAGCTACTGGAATTCCGACCGCATGGTGCTGTCGATGTACGGCGCGCGCGAGGTGGACCGCGCCAGCGCGCCGGAATTCTACACGATGGTGGAAGAGCTTGCGGCGCGCGCCCAGCTGCCCATGCCGCGCGTCTACCTCATCGACAACCCGCAGCCTAACGCCTTCGCCACCGGCCGCTACCCGCAGAACGCCGCGGTGGCGGCGACGACCGGCCTGCTGAACGCCCTGTCGCGCGAGGAAGTGGCGGGGGTGATGGCGCATGAGCTGGCGCACATCAAGCATTACGACACGCTGACCATGACCATCACCGCGACGCTGGCGGGCGCCATCTCGATGCTCGCCAACTTCGCCATGTTCTTCGGCGGCAACCGCGAGAACAACAACAGTCCCTTCGGCGTGATCGGCACGATCCTGATGATGATCCTCGCTCCGCTGGCCGCCATGGTGGTGCAGATGGCGGTGTCGCGTTCGCGCGAATATGAGGCCGACCGCGTGGGCGCGGAAATCTGCGGCCAGCCGCTCTGGCTCGCCTCGGCGCTCGCCAAGATCGCCACGGCCGCCCATCGCGTGCCGAACATGCCGGCCGAGCACAACCCGGCGACGGCGCACATGTTCATCATCAATCCGCTCTCGGGTGAGCGGATGGACAATCTGTTCTCGACCCACCCGGCGACCGAGAACCGCATCGCGGCGCTACAGGCGCTGGCGCAGCAGATGGGCGGTGGCGCCTTTGCCGCGGCCGCTCCCGGCGGCCCGGCCCCGCGCGGCCCCTGGGGCGGGACGCGGCCCGATTCCGGCGCGCGCGGCCCGTGGGGACGCAACGCCTCCCCGTCCGGCCGACGCCGCCCCTGGGGGTGAGCACGCGCCCCGCGCCACGGCGCTTGAAAAAGCGAGGCGTCGCGGCTATCAGAAGCCGCGTGCCGCTTTAGCTCAGTTGGTAGAGCATCGCATTCGTAATGCGGAGGTCGTCAGTTCGAGTCTGACAAGCGGCACCAGCCTCCTCACAATCCGACGCCCACGCACGGTGCCATGGGCCGCGCGTCGTGCCGCGCGCCAAGCGCGATGCCCGCGCAGCAAAAAGGCGCGGACCTTGCGATCCGCGCCCCGTTTCAGTCGCCTTCCCTAACGGTCAGCGCCAGACATACCAGCAGTCGCGGTAGCGGCGGCCCCAGCGGTCACGGCGCCAGCCGCACACGCGTTCCCGGCGCCGGCGGCGGCGGCGGTAATAGCCCGGCGGCGGCCCCGGCGGGCGGCCGCGCGGCGGACCGGGGGGCGGTCCGGGCGGACCCCAACCCCACTGGGCCTCCTCGATCGGCGTGCCGTCAGGTGCCTGCGCGGCGATGTCGATCATGTCGGTGTCGGGTAGGGGGCCCCCGGTTTCAAGATTCTTGAGCTGGGCCAGCGGTGTCGCCTGCGCCGGCGCCAGCGCGAACCCCACGGTCGCGCCGGCGCCAGCAAGCCCGGCGAGACCCATCAGGAAACCACGTCTGTTCACATCAAACTCCCAAGCATACCGCCGGTGATGGCGGTTCTGCCGACCGCTTCCTCAACGTGGAACGCGACGCCGGGTTCCGCGCGCGGCGATGGCGGGGGTCGCCGGGAGCCAGACGGTGGGGCGGCCGGCGGGGCGGGCGAAGGGATCGCCGAACCGGCGCTTACCGCCGGCTTGTGTCGAATCAGGCCCTGCGCGATAGTCCACGCAGTCGCGCAGCGAGGTCGGGATGATCAGGACAGGTTCACTCATCAAGGTGGTTGTGGCGCTCGGGGTTCTGGCGCCGGCGCTCGTCGCCGCGCCCCCGGCGCGGGCCAATAACACCGGCGCGCTGATCGGCGGGCTGATCGGGGGCGCGCTGCTCGGCTCCGCCCTCACCGCCGCGAGCCAGCCGCGCTATTACGCGCCGCCGCCGCCGCCCGCTTATTATCCGCCCCCGCCTCCGCCGCCGGCCTATTACCGCCCCGCGCCGGCCTATGGTCCCGGCTATTGCGGCGCGCCGCCCTATCCGCCCTGCCGCACGCCGGTTTACTGAGTTCCATGTTCCGCTGACGCGACAGGGCTTTCATCGATGAAAACCGCCACATTCACCGCCTTCGCCTTCCTGTCGCTGCTGGCGGGCGCCGGCGCCGCGCTCGCCCAGACC
>JAEZMI010000333.1 GCA_023414975.1 Pseudomonadota bacterium
GTCCTCACCCTCGCGGCCGGCGCGCCGGCCTTCGCCGATACGGCGGCCGGCAATGCCTGCGCCGCCAATCTCTCCCCCGAGGGACAAGCCATCTATGCCGGCGCGGTGAACGCCGGCGGCGATGTGCGCGCGGCGATCACCAGCTCCGCCCGCTCCCTCGTGATGTCCGGCAAGATGGACCAGGGCACCGCCCGCGCCAATGCGGAAGCTGCCGGCAAGTGCCTCCAGCTGGCGCGTTCCTGACCGCCGCCCGCGCCCACGCCCCGCAATGCGTTGCCCCGCGCGTTGCGGGGCGCGGTGCGCGCCAGCTATAGGGCGCGCATCGTTTTTCGTTGAGTGGGATTTCTGATGTCGGTCGATCAGGCGACGGTCCGGCGGGTCGCGCATCTCTCGCGCATCGCCGTGACGGAGGAGGAGGTCAGTCACCTCCAGGGCGAACTCAACGCCATCCTCGCCTTCGTGGAGCAACTCGGCGAGGTCGACACCGCCGGCGTCGAGCCGATGACCAGCGTCATCCCGATGAAATTGCCGCTGCGCGCGGATGTCGTCACCGACGGGTTCTATCCCGAGCGCGTGCTGGCCAACGCCCCGGCGGGCGAGGACGGTTTCTTCGCCGTGCCGAAAGTGGTGGAGTGAGCGATATGAGCGATCTCACCCGCCTCACCATCACCGCCGCCCGCGAAGGCCTGGCGCAGGGTCATTTCACCGCCACCGAGCTGACGCAGGCCTATCTCGGCGCCATCGAGACCGCCGGGGCGCTGAACGCCTATGTGCTGACGACGCCCGACAAGGCGCTGGCCATGGCAAAGGCCAGCGACGCGCGCATCGCCAAGGGCGAGGCCGGGCTCCTGGAAGGCATCCCGCTCGGCGTGAAGGACAATTACGCGGTGAACGGCGTGCGCACCACCGCCGGCTCCAACATCCTCAAGAACTTCGTCCCGCCCTATGAATCCAGCGTCACCGCCAATCTCTGGCAGGCCGGCGCGGTGCTGCTCGGCAAGCTGAACCAGGACGAGTTCGCTATGGGCTCGTCGACCGAATCGAGCGCCTTCGGCCCGACGGTGAACCCCTGGCGGCGCAAGGGTTCGACCCAGCCGCTGGTGCCCGGCGGCTCCTCCGGCGGCTCGGCGGCGGCGGTGGCGGCCCATCTCGCGGCCGGCGCGGCGGGCACCGACACGGGCGGCTCGATCCGCCAGCCGGCGGCCTTCACCGGCACGGTGGGCATCAAGCCGACCTATGGCCGCTGCTCGCGCTGGGGCATCGTGGCTTACGCCTCCTCGCTCGACCAGGCGGGGCCGATCGCCCGCTCGGTGAACGACGCGGCGCTGCTGCTGCGCGCCATGGCCGGGCACGACCCGAAGGATTCCACCAGCGCCGACCTGCCGGTGCCGGATTATCAGCAGGCCTGCGGCGCCTCCGTGAAGGGCAAGCGCATCGGCATTCCCCGCGAGTACCGCGTGGACGGCATGTCCGCCGAGATCGCCGCGCTGTGGGACAAGGGCGCCGCCATGCTGCGCGACGCGGGGGCGGAGATCGTCGAGATCAGCCTGCCGCACACGAAATACGCCCTGCCGGCCTATTACATCGTGGCGCTGGCCGAGGCCTCGTCCAACCTCGCGCGCTATGACGGCGTGCGCTATGGCGAGCGCGTGCCCGGCCGCGACATCGTCGAGATGTATGAGAAGACCCGCGCCGTCGGCTTCGGCGCGGAAGTGCGCCGGCGCATCATGATCGGCACCTATGTGCTCTCCGCCGGCTATTACGACGCCTATTACCTCAAGGCGCAGCAGGTCCGCACGCTGATAAAGCGCGACTTCGAGAACGCCTTCGCCGACGGCATCGACGCGGTGCTCGCCCCGGCCACGCCGTCGCCGGCCTTCGGCATCGGCGAGAAGTCCGGCGCCGATCCGGTGGAGATGTATCTGCAGGACGTGTTCACGGTGACGCTGAACATGGCCGGCCTGCCGGGCATTTCCGTGCCGGGGGGCCTCTCCGCCGAGGGGCTGCCGCTCGGGCTGCAGCTCATCGGCAAACCCTTCGCGGAACAGGAGCTGTTCGCGCTCGGCCAGGTGATCGAGGACGCCGCCGGGCGGTTCGAGATCCCGGAGAAGTGGTGGCTGTGATGGCGCGGATCCTGCCCGAGAACGAGCGCGCGCTCGCGCCCTTCCGGGCGGAGATCGACCATATCGACGCGCAGATCGTCGAACTGCTCGCCCGCCGCTTCGAGGTGGTCAAGCATGTCATCGCCGTGAAGCGGGCGGAGGGCCTCGCCGCCCTGCTGCCCGAGCGGGTCGAGGATGTCGTCGAGAAGGTGATGGCGCAGGCGGAGACCAAGGGCGTGCCGCCGGAGCTGGCCGAGAAGCTCTGGCGCGTGCTGATCGACTGGGTGATCGCCTATGAGAACGAGCGGCTGGGGTAGGCCACGCCGGCTCCTACGAACTCCCGGCGGCGCGGCGTGCGCGCATTGCGCTGAGCTTTAGCCGCCATTCCCGGACGTTTCTGGCCGTCTTGCTCCTGAAGGTACGCAGCCACGCGGCAAAAAGCTGCGAGCGCGAGCGCCGAAGCTCGTTTAGCTCCCTTTCGAGCGCGTTGCGCTCCTGAACAAGCGCCTGCAGGCAATCCGCATCGGTTGCCCCCTCGGCCGTTCGGGCGAGGCTGTCACCAATCGCCGCGCGGGTGATCAGCTGGTCGAGCAGGCCGACGAGTTGGCTGTAGGGAAGAGGCTTCGCAAGTTCCGGCCATTTCATCGTGCCCCGGCCTTCTGTAAAGGGCCGCACCTCCCGCGGTGCAATGAGAGTTTCCGGCATCATGCGGCCGATCAGTGACTGTGCTGCAGGCGAAAGGCAGTGCTCGCTCTTGAGGACCTCTATTGCCTGCATCACCTGCGAAGCGAGCCGGGGGTGATAGGCGTGGCAGCTCCTCCACCCGACGTAATGACTGATGACCTTGCAGATAGCATGCTCGGCCGACCGTAAAGGGAAGTGAGCGAGCTTTACCCTCGGCAATTGCCAGTTGGAGACGGACGACTCGCCAATCAGCAGGCGGTGATTGCCATTGTCGTAATCAACGCTGCCGAACTGGAGCAGAGACTTCGTCATGATGGCCTTGAAACCGTGAGGGCCGTTGCGATCAATCGCAACCCTCAAGCGATGACGAGGATCAACTATGGATTGGTCGTCGTCATCGGAAACGATGTAGCAGATTTCGCGGTAGCTGCCGGCCATGCCGCTGGGTATGCCGGAAAGATCTTCCTCAAATTCGGATCGGTCCACGCTGGCGATGAATTCGTCGGCATCCAATGCCGTAACGATGTCCCAATCTTCTTCCGAAAGGGCTTGGTGCAGAAGTCTGCTTGTCCGCGCTGACTGAGATATGCCGCCTCGCCAGTTGTCATCCACGACCGTGAGGTCGGGAAACTCCTCGGCCAGCCGCCGGAGAATCTCAGGCGTGTTGTCCGTCGAGCGGTCGTCGATGACATACATGCGGTCGACGAACGCCATGTTGTGGCGGACGAAGCATTCGATGATGTCCGCCTCGTTCTTGACGAGCGATATCGACGCGATGCGCATTGATGACCTAACGGCAGATGGCACCGCCGCTTATGCCACTCACGCCGCGCGCAAACAACCGGCGCGCTGCATCATCGCACCGCTACGGCCGGACCCTGCACCGCCTTACTCTCCCGCGCCGCGAGTTCCCGCGCGATGGTTTCCTCCGCCCATAGCGTGAAGGTCGGTTCGTTGCGGCAGAAGCCCGGAACCGGGTCTTCGGGCGTCCTTTCGCTCATCCATCGATGGCATTCGTCCGCCACGCGGCAGCCGAGGCAACGCTGGGCGGCGGCGCGCAACTGCGCGGCCTCGACGACGCCGGTTTCCGGGTCGATCCCCGCCTGCTCCATCATCGCGCGGAACAGGCTCAGCCGCTCGTCAATCGTATCCACGCGCATGAACGCCTCCCGTCACCCTGGTGGAGATGTCACCTTGGGGGAAGCATGGCGGCAGCGGCGGCGGGGAACCTTGATCTGCCGCAAGAGGAGCGCCGCCCGAGCGCCACCCGAGCGCCGCCCTTTGCGGAGCGGTTGTCGAAGCGGCGCGCGCGCGGTAGGGAACAGCCACGAAAACGTGCCGCGCCGCCGGCACACCGCACGCCAGAGCAGGTTCGACCCATGGACATGTACGCCCGCCCCGCCGACCCGAAGAAGCTGATCAAGGGCGCGACCGGCGATTGGGAAGTGATCATCGGCATGGAGATCCACGCCCAGGTCACGTCCAACTCGAAGCTCTTCTCCGGGGCCTCGACCGAATTCGGCGGCGACCCGAACAGCCATGTCTCGCTGGTCGACGCCGCGATGCCCGGCATGCTGCCGGTCATCAACGAGGAATGCGTGAAGCAGGCGGTGCGCACCGGCCTCGGGCTGAAGGCGCAGATCAACAACCGCTCGGTGTTCGACCGGAAGAACTATTTCTACCCGGACCTGCCGCAGGGCTACCAGATCAGCCAGTACAAGAGCCCCATCGTCGGCGAGGGCGTTGTGCTGGTCGACACGCCGGACGGGCCGATCGAGGTGGGGATCGAGCGCCTGCATCTCGAACAGGACGCGGGCAAGTCGATCCACGATCTGCACCCCACCCAGTCCTTCGTCGACCTCAACCGCTCCGGCGTCGCGCTGATGGAGATCGTCTCCAAGCCGGACCTGCGCTCCTCGGAAGAGGCGAAGGCCTACGTGACCAAGCTGCGCACCATCCTGCGCTATCTCGGCACCTGCGACGGCGACATGGAGAAGGGCAATCTGCGCGCCGACGTGAACGTTTCCGTGCGCAAGCCGGGCGAACCCTTCGGCACGCGCTGCGAGATCAAGAACGTCAACTCCATCCGCTTCATCGGCCAGGCCATCGAGACCGAGGCGCGCCGGCAGATCGGCATCATCGAGGATGGCGGCGCCATCGAGCAGGAGACGCGCCTGTTCGACCCCGGCAAGGGCGAGACGCGCTCCATGCGCTCCAAGGAAGAGGCGCATGACTACCGCTACTTCCCCGACCCGGACCTGCTGCCGCTGGAATTCGACGACGCTTTCGTCGCCGCCTTGAAGGCGCATCTGCCGGAACTGCCGGACGAGAAGAAGGCGCGCTTCATCCGCGATTACGGCCTCTCCGCCTATGACGCGGACGTACTGGTCGCGGAGAAGGAGACGGCGGACTATTACGAAGCCTGCGCCAGCGGGCGCGACGCCAAGGCGGCGGCGAACTTCGTCATCAACGAGCTGTTCGGCCGGCTGAACAAGGAAGGCAAGGATATCGGCTCCTCGCCGGTCTCGGCCGCGCAGATCGGCGCCATTGTCGACCTGATCGCCGACGGCACGATTTCGGGCAAGATCGCCAAGGACCTGTTCGAGATCGTCTTCACCGAGGGTGGCGACCCGCGCGCGATCGTCGAGGCGCGCGGCATGAAGCAGGTGACGGACACCGGCGCCATCGAGGCGGCGGTCGACGCCATCATCGCCGCCAATCCCGACAAGGTGGCGCAGGTTCAGGCCAAGCCCACCATGCTCGGCTGGTTTGTTGGGCAGGTGATGAAGCAGACCGGCGGCAAGGCCAACCCGCAGGCGGTGAACGACCTGCTCAAGGGCAAGCTCGGTATATGAGCGAGGCGGGAGCGGGCGAGGTGGCGGCAGGCGAGGCGACTTTGGGCGAGGCGACTTTGGGCGAGGCGGGTGTTTGCGCGCTCGCCATCGAACCGGCGACGCGCGAGGATCTGCCGGCCATCGTCTCCATCCTCGCCCGCGAGACCATGCTCGGCGTGCGCGACAGCGCGGACCCCGCCGACCTGCCGGATTACGAGAGGGCCTTCGACGACATCGCCGCCGACCCGCGCGCGACGCTCTATGTCGCGCGGCGCGGGGGCCGGGTCGCCGGCACGTTCCAGCTCGTCTTCATGCGGGCGCTGCTGCGCCACGGCGCGCTGCTCGCCATCGCCGAAGCGGTGCAGGTGGACCCGGACCTGCGCGGGCAGGGCGTGGGGGAGGCGATGATGCGCTTCGCCATGGCCGAGGCCCGGCGGCGCGGGGCGGTGTCGCTGCAGCTCGCCTCCAACAAGAAGCGGCTCGACGCGCACCGCTTCTATGAGCGGCTCGGCTTCGAGAAGCGGCTGGACGGCTTCAAGATCGAGTTCAAGGATGATCCCGTCGCAAGTAGGCCAGCCGGGAGTTAGCCGGCTACGCGCCGGCGGGCCATGATGCGCGCCGCGCCTCAGGGCAGGCAGCGCGCCATGAAGACGTGCCAGGCCTTGGCGCCCGAGAGGTTGTGCCGGGCCTTATAGGCCTGCCATTCGCCGTTGCAGCGGTTCACCGCCTCCCGGTCGGCTTCGTCGGACGGCTTCTGCAGCCCGTCCGGCGGCGGCGGGGCGAGCGTCGTCACCTTGGCCGGTGCGGCCGTCTTGCCGCCCGAGCCCGCGGCTGTCGCGGCCTTGTCGGCGTCCGGCGCCAGTGCCTGCGCCGGGCCGGTGCCGGCCAGGCATTGCTGGGCGAAGTCGCGATAAACGAGATTGCCGGTCTCGTTCTTTGCCTTCAGCTCGTTCCAGAGATCGGCGCATTGCCGGATGGTGGGGCGCGCGGCGGCCGCGGCGGGCCCGGTGGGCGTGGCGGGTTTTGTGGCCGTCGCGCCGGCGCCGCCTTGTCCCGCCTGCGCCGCGCCGGCCATGCAGGACTGGTAGAAATCGCGATAGGTGACGTCGCCCGTGGTGCCCGCCGCCTTCATCGCGTTCCAGCGGTCCGCGCAGGCCTTCGTCGCCGCCGCGACCGGGGAGGACGGCGTGGCGGGAGCGGGGGGCTGGCCCTGCGCGCGCACGGGCAGCGGCGCGCCGTGAATCAGCGCCGCGCCCGCGAGAAGGGCGGCGAGACAGGGCAGGGCGATGTGGTTCGCGCGCGGCATTTGTCCTCCAGCAGCCGGCGTCACGGCCGGTCGCTTTCTCTAACGCACAAGGCGGTGATTCCGGCGCATGGCGCACGATCACACCTGCGCGGGGACCATGCCGCGCCATGTTGGCGAAGGCAGGGCTGCGGGCGGGGCCATGGTCGATGGCGAGCAACGGGCCGGTAAATGCCAATGCGCGACGCTGCGAACCGGCAAGAACTCGAACGGGATCAGGCATAAATTCGGTACACGCGCCGCGGCATGAGGACGAACGACGCGCGACGATGACGACTATTGCCGCTGCGTGAGGTGATTTCGTTGCGACGGCACATGGAGATTGTCGCAGCGGGAGGTGTTATTGCCGGGAAGCAAGGATGCCACGGCTTTGCCACAGCTTTAGAGGCGCGCTTGCCAGCGTGCCCGGCACGGCCTAGTTCTGTTGATTAACGACCGCTGATTAACGACCGCCAGGGGGCGGGCGCGGACACGTTCACGAGCGTTCAAGAGGCGCATGGCCATGGCCCAGCTTCAGACCAAGCCGATCCAGCTCCATTACTGGCCCACCCCGAACGGGTGGAAAATCTCCATCATGCTGGAGGAGTGCGGCCTTCCCTATGAGGTGCTGCCGGTGAACATCGGCAAGGGCGAGCAGTTCCGTCCCGATTTCCTCGCGCTGTCGCCCAACAACAAGATCCCCGCCATTCTCGACCCCGAGGGGCCGGACGGGGCGCCGATCTCGGTCTTCGAATCGGGCGCCATCCTGCAATATCTCGGGCGCAAGACCGGCCTGTTCTACCCGGCGGACGAGCGCGGGCGGGTCGAAGTGGAGCAGTGGCTGTTCTGGCAGATGGCGGGGCTCGGGCCCATGGCCGGGCAGGCGCATCATTTCCGCATCTACGCGCCGGAGAAGCTGCCCTACGCCATCGACCGCTACACCAACGAGGTGCACCGCCTCTATGGCGTGATGAACAGGCGCCTCGCCGACCGCCCCTTCCTCGCGGGCGAGTACTCCATCGCCGACATCGCCTGCGTCGGCTGGGCGAAGCTGTGGGAGCGGCAGGGGCAGGACATCAAGGAATTCCCGCACTTCGCCGCCTGGCTGGAGCGCGTCCTGGCCCGCCCCGCGGTGAAGCGCGGCCTCGCCATCAATGCCGAGGACCGCACCAAGATCGATCTTGCCACCGACAAGGACGCGCAGAAGGTGCTGTTCAACCAGCGCGCCCGCTGAGGCGCGGGAGGTTGCCGCCCGCGCGGGGCCGGGCACGTCGAGCCCCCAAGGCGCCCGAGCCCCGGAGGTGCCCGAGCCCGGAGGCGCCGACGTGGCTACGCGGCGGCGGACGCCGGCCGCCACGTGACCGCCCGCGACGCTTGCGCGGGGCATGTGGACGGCGCGCCGTGATGACGGGCCGGCGCCGCTAAGCCCTTGACCGCAGGGCGCCGGAAACCTAGACAGGGCCCGCTGGATGCCGAACCCCTCGCGGTGCGGCCCCGGCTGGAGACGTGGCCGAGAGGCTGAAGGCACTCGTTTGCTAAATGAGCAGGCCCCCAAAAGGGCCTCGAGGGTTCGAATCCCTCCGTCTCCGCCACCTTTGCCAGAACGGCCTTTTCGGCGAACGATCTGCCGCCGAAGGCCGCCGATTTCCCTCTATAATACGCCCTGCACAAGTGCCGAGGAGGTTAGCCCCCTTCGACGACGGCGTTGGCGAAGCGGCGCATGAGGCGGATCAGGTCTTTGACTTCACCGTCCTCCCAGTCAGCGAAGATCGCCCGCGCCATCGTTTCGCGCGCTGCATCCACCTTGTCCGTCATCACCTTGCCTTGTGCAGTGATGATCGCTTCACGGATACGACGGTCGGCTGGGCTTTCGTGGCGTTGGGCGAGCCCGAGTTTCTCCAGTTTCGAGACCTGACGGCTGACGGTGGTGTAGTCGCGCCCGACCCGGTCGGCGAGATCGACGATACCGATCGGGCCCAGCCTTTCGATCATCACCAGCAACGGAAACAGTGCGCGATCGAGCGCGATTCCAGCCTGGCGGACCATCTCCTCGTCGCGCTGCGGCCGGTTCATCACGCTGACGATGTCGATCAGCGCGCCGTGCAACTCCTGGAGCGAGGTCGAATCGAGTGTATTTTGCACATTTTTTCTTGACGGCATTTCCAATCTCCAATTAAGTGCATAATACACATATGGAGATCGGCATGACAAATGATTTCGCAGCGGATGTGCTCATCTGCGGCGCGGGCGCGGCCGGCCTGACGCTGGCCATCGACCTTGCGCGGCACGGTGTCTCCTTCCGGCTCATCGAGAAACTCGACGATCCGTTTCGGGGTTCGCGCGGCAAGGGCATCCAGCCACGGACGCAGGAGATATTCGAGGATCTCGGCATTCTCGACCGGATTGTTGCGGTGGGTGGCATTTATCCGAAGCAGCGGGAATATCGCGACGATGGCAGCTATGCCGACACCGATGTCGTGGAGGCCGAACCTGCGACGCCTGCCGAACCCTATCACCTGCCGTTGATGGTGCCTCAATTCCTCACCGAACGCGTGATGCGCACGCGGCTGGCAGAACTCGGGCATCGCCCGGAATTCGGCACAGAACTTATCGGCTTCGAGCAGGACGCGAATGGAGTAACGGCACAGCTCGCCACCCGGACCGGCGAGAAGACGATCCGGGCCCGCTGGTTGGTTGGGACGGATGGCGGTCGCAGTTTCGTGCGCCATGCCCTTGGGCTCGACTTTCCCGGAAAGACGCTGGGCGTGCGTGCCATCGTCGCGGATGTCGCCCTGACCGGTCTGTCACGCGATGTCTGGCATCGCTTCGGCGAGGGCGACATGCAACGCCAGATCTCTGCCTGCCCGCTCGCCGGCACAGACCTGTTCCAGCTTCAGGGGCCTGTTCCTCCCGAAGGTGACATCGACCTGTCGCCGGAGGGCCTCACAGCTCTGCTCGTCAAGCGCACCGGCCTAAGTGACGTCGTCGTCCATGGCGTATCATGGGCGTCGGCCTTCAACATGAACGCGCGGCTGGCGGATCGCTACCGCGAGGGCCGGGTCTTTCTGGCCGGCGACGCCGCACACATCCATCCGCCTACCGGTGGTCAGGGGCTGAACACCAGCGTACAAGATGCCTATAATCTCGGCTGGAAATTGGCGGCAGTCATTTCGGGCGCGCCGATGGCACTGCTCGACAGCTACGAAGAAGAACGCCGCCCGGTCGCGCAGGCCATGCTGGGGCTCGCGACGAGCCTGCTCGACGCGATGAAGCGCGGCGAGATGCGGCGGGGGCGAGATGTGCACCAGCTCGACATCGGTTATCCCGAGTCGAGCCTCGCCTGGGAGAAGCCGGAACGGACAAAAGGACCGCTGGCTGGCGACCGGGCGCCCGACGCGCCCATTCAGGGCGCGGCAGGCCAACCGACGAGGCTGTTCGACCTGTTCCGTGGACCTCACTGGACGCTGATCGTCGTTGATGGCGATCGTGCTCTCATCGCGCCGCGCGCAAGGCTGCATATTCACGCCATCGGTCAGAAGGGCGATCTTATCGATGCTGCGGGCCACTTCCGGGACGCCTATGCGCCGCGACCGGGCGATCGGTTCCTGATCCGGCCGGACGGCTACATCAGTGCCATCGTCGCGTCTTCCGAGAACGAGACGCTCGAAGCCTGTCTTACCCAAGTCGGCTTGTGCGCTGATGCGAAAGAAGCGGTCCATGCGTAATCCAATCACCATGCGCACTTGGGCAACGCCGCTGACCATCTCCTCCCTTGTCCTGATGGCCGCAACCGGCCTCCTGCTTTTCCTTTATGGAATACGGGACTGACCACCGTTGCCCACCAGTGGTTCTCATGGCTGTTTCTGATCGGCGTCGCAGGTCATCTCACGATCAACTTCCGACCGCTGAAGAACCATATGAAATCGGGCTGGGGCCGCGTCAGTATCGCCCTCTTCGCAGCTATTCTCGTCGCCTCGCTGTTCTCGTGGGGGAAGGTCACCGGCCCTCAGCTCGAACGTCCGATCATGCAAGCGCTGGTGGACGCCCCCCTTTCAGTGCTGGGCATCAAGCCGCGTGCGGCCGGGCCTTCTTCAAGGCGGCGAGGAACGTCAGGAAGACGACGGCGTAAAAGCGCGCGAGGACCGGCGCCAGGGCCGGGCTCGCGCGATATCCGTTGCGGCCCGGCTCGCCGCAGACGAGGCCCTGCGCCTCGGCGAGCCGCAGGACATTGCCGACATGCGCGCGCGAGACGGAGAATTGCCGCGCAAGCTGGGTGATGGACGCCGGCCCGTCATTGCGGATCAACGACACCAGCATGACGAGGCCGGCCTCGCGCTCGGCGAGGGGCAGGAGTTCGGGGGCGGCATCGAACACCCGCACCCCCTGCCGGAAGCAGTCGGCCATGACGGGGGTGCAGACGCCGAACAGAACGTCGTCGGGCAGGGCGATGGCGGCATCGGCGGCTGCCGCGTCGATATGGGCGATGGCCGCGAACATGCCGTTCCAGCGTTCGCGATGCATCTGCAGCAAGGCCGCGGTCGGCGTCAGGCGGCGTTCCTTCACGCCGGGCTGGGTGTCGGCCGCGAGCAGGTGCTTGAAGCGCAGCGCGGCGAGGAAGGCCGTGGCACGCCCTGGACTGCACACATCGAGGTCGGCGACTTCGCGGCGCAGCCGCGCGCCGGTGACGCCCGTGCCGCCCGCCTCCCTGAAATGCAGATCCAGAACGAGCAGCACCACCAGAAACCGGCCGCGGTCGTTCAGCAGCCGGTTGCGCAGCCAATTGCCGTCATAAAGGCGAACGGCATTTCCGGCGGCGGCGTGCATCGCCGCGGGAAAGCCGGGCGCCGCCATCAGATCGTCGATCGCCTCGGCGCCGA
>JAEZMI010000381.1 GCA_023414975.1 Pseudomonadota bacterium
CCGCCCACCCACCCTGGAACACCCTTGCCGGGGGCTACGGGCGCGAATTGGTGGTAGCGTTTGTCGGCGATGCTCACTAAACGTCGATGAAATGGGCTTTCGCACGCGACCCCCGAAGGGCCGGCGCGCGGGGACCGCACCATGATCGCGGCGTGGCCTGTCGAGAGGGCAGGGCGCGCAGGTTGAAGGGGCCTCTGCGAAGTGGATACGACGACGAGTTTCCGGCTGGTGATCGCCGACGACCACCCGCTCTTCCGCGGCGCGCTGCGCGAGGCGGTCTCCCGGCACTTCCCGGCCGTCGATCTGTTCGAGGCCGGCGGCTTCGAGGATCTTCAGGGGCTGCTGGAACGCGAGGGCGACATCGATCTCGTGCTGCTCGATCTCTCCATGCCCGGCGTGCGCGGCTTTTCCGGCCTGATGTATCTGCGCGCGCAATATCCCGGTGTGCCGGTCGTCGTTGTATCCGCCCATGAGGAAGCGGCCGTCATCCGCTCCTGCATGGAGTTCGGCGCCTCCGGCTTCATCCCCAAGACCGCGGCGGTGGAGACGATGCGCGACGCCATCGCCGCCGTGCTGGAGGGACGCACCTGGACCCCGCCCGATGTCGATCTCTCGGCCGGCGCCGACAAGGAGGGACAGGCCCTCGTTGCCCGCCTCGCCACCCTCACGCCGCAGCAGGTGCGGGTGCTGATGATGCTGTCGGAGGGGCTGCTCAACAAGCAGATCGCCTATGAGCTGGGCGTCTCCGAGGCGACGGTGAAGGCGCATGTCTCCGCCATCCTGCAGAAGCTCGGCGTGGAGAGCCGCACGCAGGCGGTGATCGCCGCCGCGAAGATCGAAGCCGGCAACTGGACGCAGGCTACAGGGTGAGCGCCTCACAGCAAGTGGACGCTTCACCCCCGCATGGGCCCGGCGACAGCGGCACAGGGAGCGGCATGACCATCGACGTCGAGGCGGGGATCGAGGCTATCCGGTCCATCAACGCCATTCCCACCATCCTTCAGGTGGTGTGCGAGACCACGGGCCTGGGCTTTGCCGCCGTCGCCTGCGTGACCGAGCATCGCTGGGTGGCGGGGGCGGTGCGCGACGGCCTTGCTTTCGGCATGAAGCCGGGCGACGAGCTGCCCATCGACACCACCTTCTGCGATCGGGTGCGCCGCTCCCATGTCGAGGTGGTGTTCGACGACGCGTCCAGCGACCCGGTCTATTGCGACGACCCGATCCCGAAGATGTACGGCATCGCCAGCTACATCTCGATGCCGATCGTGCTGGCCGACGGGCGTTTCTTCGGCACGCTCTGCGCGCTCGACAGCCGCCCGATGCCGGTGACGACGGGGCCGACCGTGCCGATGTTCCGGCTGTTCGCCCAGCTTATCGCCCGCCATGTCGAGGACCAGCTCATCGTCGCGGCGACCCGCGCGGAAATCGCCGAGATGAGCGCCACCCACGAGCTGCGCGAGCAGTTCATCGCCGTGCTCGGGCATGATTTGCGCAGCCCCATCGCCGCCGTTCAGGGCGCCGCGCATCTTCTCGCCCGCGAGCCGCAGACGCCGCGGGCGCAGAAGGTCATCGGCCTGCTCGAAGAGACCGCGACGCGCATGGGCCGGCTGGTCAACGACCTGCTCGATCTCGCGCGCGGCCGCCTCGCCGGGGGGCTCGACCTCACGCGCGATGCCGGCGTTCCGCTGGCGCCGATCATCGATCAGGTGGTGGCCGAGACGCGCGCCGCCTATCCCGACCGCGACCTGCGCGTCACCTGCACGCTCGACCGGCCGGTGCCGGTGGACCATGCGCGGCTCGGGCAGCTTCTGTCCAACCTGCTCAACAACGCCGTTGTCCATGGCGCCCCCGACCAGCCGATCGAGGTCCGGGCCCTGCTGGAGGCCGATGGGGCGCTGCGGGTCAGCGTCGCCAATGCCGGCGCACCGATCCCGGTGGATGTGCAGACGCAGCTGTTCCGCCCTTATTATCGCGGCGTCGGCCGGCACAATAAGGGCCTCGGCCTCGGCCTCTACATCGCCGCGCAGATCGCGCAGGCCCATGGCGGCACGCTGAACGTCACCTCCGACGCGGCCGGGACCGTGTTCACCTTCCACATGCCGCTGGAGGGTTGAGGGGGGCGTTGGCGATGGAACGTGACACGCTGGTTCTGCTCGCGCCGGGCTTCACCGATCCGGCCTATCCCGGTCAGACCTTCTATTGCTGGCACTGCGCGCTGCTGGAGGGGGTGCTCGCCTCCTTCCCCCAGCATGCCGCCCGCCTTGATGTCCGGCGCGTCGCCTGGCCGCGTCCCCGCAAGCCGGTGATCGAGCTGGTGGGCGAGGCCAATCAGTCCCTGCCGCTGCTCGTCCTCGCGGCGGGCGCCGTCTCGCGCCATCAGACCGGTACGCATGAGGGGCGCGGCTTCATCAACGACAAGGACGCGATCCTGGCCGCCCTGAGCGAGCGCCATGGCTTCCCCGACCCGCATCCCTGAACGGAAGCGATCTACTCCGCCGCCGCGCGGCTGGCGCGCCATTGGGCCAGCAAGGCGCGCAGGGCGGCGGGGCGGACGGGCTTGTTCAGCACTTCCATCTCGGTCTCGCGCGCGGTGTCGCGCACCTTCTTCGAGCGGTCGGCGGTGATCAGCACGGCGGGCAGGCCGAGATCGAGCTTCCAGCGCAGCTGCTTGGCCGCCTCGATGCCGTCGCCCTCGTCGAGGTGGTAGTCGACCAGCAGCACGTCCGGCGTGATCTTGCGCTCGCGCAGCGTTGCCAGCGCCTCGGCGACATCCGCCGCCTTCACCACGCGGCAGCCCCAGCCGGAGAGCAGCGTCTCCATGCCGTCGAGGATGGCCGGCTCGTTGTCGATGCACAGCACGGTCAGCGCGTCGAGCGTCGCGGCGGGCGCGGTGCGGGGGAGGGCACGCGGCAGTTCCGCCGGGATGGGCGGGGCGGTCGGCACCTCGACCGTGAAGGCGCTGCCGCGCCCGGGCGTCGAGGCGAGGCTGATCGGGTGGTCCAGCACGCGGGCGATGCGCTCGACGATGGAGAGGCCGAGCCCCAGCCCGCGCGCGGCCTTCGCCCCTTGGTCGAGCCGCTGGAACTCCTGGAAGATCACCTTCTGCTTGGCGGGGGGAATGCCGAGCCCGCTGTCCAGCACCTGGATGCGCAGCCGCCCGCGCCGGCGGCGCACGCCGATCAGCACCCGGCCGCGCGGCGTGTACTTGATCGCGTTGGAGACGAGGTTCTGCAACAGGCGCCGCAGCAGCCGCCGGTCCGAGCGCACCGCCGCCGAACTCGCCACGAAGGTGAGGCGCAGTCCCTTTTCCTTGGCGAGCGGGGCGAATTCCAGTTCGAGCTGGCGGAAGATGTCGTCGAGGCGGAAGGCGCCGACCTCCGGCTTCAGCGCGCCGGCGTCGAGGCGGGAGATGTCGAGCAGCGCGCCGAGGATTTCCTCCACCGCCTCCAGCGCGGCATCGACATTGCGCGCGAGCCGCCCGTCCTCGCCGGTCTGCGCCTGCTCGACAAGGCTGGTGGCGTAGAGCCGGGCGGCGTTGAGCGGCTGGAGGATGTCGTGGCTGGCGGCGGCGAGGAAGCGCGTCTTGGAGATGTTGGCCTCGTCGGCCTCGGATTTCGCCTGGGCGAGCTGGGCGTTGAGGTTCTCCAGCGCCTTGGTGCGCTCGCGCACGCGCCGTTCCAGCGTCTCGTTCGCCCGCTCCAGCGCCTCGGCGGCTTCCACCGTGGGGGTGATGTCGTTGAAGGTCACGACCACGCCGCCGTCCGGCATGGTGTTCACGCGCACCTCCATCACCACGCCGCGCGGGGCGAGGCGCTCCTGGAAGGTCACGTTGCGCCGAGCGTAGCGGCCGAGCTTCTCGCGCACGATTTCCTCGACCGGGCCGGACCCGAAAACCCCGCTCGCCGCGTTGAAGCGGATGACCTCGTCCATGCCGACGCCGATGCGCACGATCTCCGGCGGCAGGTCCAGCATCTCGCCGAACTGCCGGTTCCAGCAGATGAGCCGCAGGTCGCGGTCGAACACCGCGATGCCCTGGCGCACATGGTCGAGCGCGGTCTGCAGGATCTCGCGGTTGTACTGGATGGCGGCGGAGGCATCGTCCAGCAGCTTCAGCGCCGCCTTGGTGGAGACGGTGCGCTTGCGCAGCATCAGCGACAGCACGAGCCGCGAGGAGGCCGCGCCGATGGCCGAGGCGAGCAGGTGCTCGGCATAGCGGATGAGCTGGAAATCGGCCTCGCGGTTCGGCTCCAGCGTCACGCCGCGCATGGCCGACACGCTCTCGAAGGAGGCGCGGGTGCGCTCCTCGCCGAGATAGCGCGCCACCGTGCCGATGAGTTCGCCCACCGTCACCGGCGAGCGCCACAGCCGGAAGCTCGGCGCGCTCGGCCCGCGGTCGGTCTCCACGAAGACGCTCGCCTGCAGCCGCTCGATCGGCTGCGGCTGGCGCAGCAGCGAGGCGGCGAGGAAGGCGATGACATTGACGGTGAGGCTCCACATCACGCCATGGGCGAGCGGCCCGGCGCTCACCCCGAGCAGCGCCTGCGGGCGCAGCCAGCCGAGGCCGAACGGTCCCTCGCTCAGCAGCGCCGGGCTGAACAGGCCGGAATCGACGAGGCTCGGCAGCAGCAGCGTGTAGGCCCACAGCGCGATGCCCGCGGCGATGCCGGTGATCGCCCCGAGCGCCGTGCCGCGCCGCCAGACGAGCCCGAGCAGCAGCGCCGGGCCGAACTGCGCCACGGCGGCGAAGGACAGAAGGCCGATCTGCGCGAGCTGCGCCTCGCCGGTCATCCGGTAATAGAGATAGGCCAGCAGGAGGATCGCGAAGATGGCGATGCGCCGCACGGTGAGCAGCCGCAGCCCCATATCGGTGAGCGCGCTGTCCTCGCCATAGGGCCGGGGCTCCCCCGTCCCCTCGGCGCGCCCGAGCGGCCCCGTCGCTTCCGCCCCGCGCCGCCCGCGCACCAGCAGCGGCATGAAGATGTCGTTGGACACCATCACCGCCAGCGCCACCGTCTCGACGATCACCATGGCGGTGGCCGCCGACAGCCCGCCGACGAAGGCCACCAGCGCCATCGTCTTGGAGCCGGCCGAGAGCGGCAGGGTCAGCACATACATGTCCCCGTCGATGAAGCCCGGCGGGAAGGAGACCAGCCCGGCGACCGCGATGGGAATGACGAACAGGTTGATCAGCACCAGATAGAGAGGAAACAGCCATGCCGCCGTGCGGATTTCCTGCTCCGAGGTGTTCTCGACCACCGCGACATGGAACTGGCGCGGCAGCAGGAGGATGGCGAGCGCGGAGAGCAGCGTCATCACCGCCCAGTTGCTGGCGGAAAACCCTTCCGTCAGCACCGGCAGCACGCCGCGCTCCGCCGCCTGCCCGAACAGGTCGGCGGGGCCGGAGAACATCACGAAGGTGACGAACAGCCCGACCGCGAGGAAGCTCGCCAGCTTGACGATGGATTCGGTCGCCACCGCCAGCATCAGCCCTTCCTGATGCTCGGTCGCGTCGATATGCCGGGTGCCGAACAGCACGGCGAACACCGCCATGGCCACCGCGATCATCAGCGCAAGGTCGCCGACCAGCGGGTAATGCAGGCCGAGCCCGTCGAAATCGCCGAGCAGGGCCACCAGCGAGGCCGCCACCGCCTTCAGCTGCAGGGCGATATAGGGCAGCGAGCCGACGATCGCGACCAGCGCCACCAGCGCCGCGACGCCCTGGCTCTTGCCGTAGCGCGCGGCGATGAAGTCGGCGATGGAGGTGATGTTCTGCGCCTTGGCGAGCCGCACCATGCGCAGCAGGAACGGCACGCCGAGCGCGAAGACCAGCATCGGCCCGACATAGATGGTGAGGAAGTTCACCCCCTGCGTGGTGGCAAGGCCCACCGAGCCGAAGAAGGTCCAGGAGGTGCAATAGACCGCGAGCGACAGCGCGTAGATATAGGGCCGCCCCTTGCGCCCGCGCGGCACCCGCGCCACCCGCCGGTCCCCATAGCTCGCCACGGCGAACAGGAAGCCGACATAGACGAGGGCGACGGCGATGATGACCCAGGCCTGAAGCATG
>JAEZMI010000409.1 GCA_023414975.1 Pseudomonadota bacterium
GCCGTGAAAGGCGCGCATGGCGTCGATCACCAGCGCGGCCACGGCGACGCCGGTGGAGATCGCCACCTGCTGGGCGACGCTGGCGAAGCTGGTCGCGCGGCTCATCGCCTCCGCGGGCACGTCGGCATAGGAGAGCGCGTTGGTGCTGGTGAATTGCAGCGAGCGGAAGAAGCCGCCGAGCAGCAGCGCGCCCATGAGCACCAGATGCGGCGTCGTCGGCGTGAACAGGGCGGCCACGGCGATGAAGGCCGAGGCGATGACGCAGTTGACGATGAGCACCCGGCGGAAGCCGAAGGCGCGGATGATCGGCGCCGCCGTGAACTTCATCGTCATCGCCCCCGCCGCCGAGACGAAGGTGATGAGGCCGGAGGCGAAGGGCGAGAGGCCGAAGCCGAGCTGCAGCATCAGCGGCAGCAGGAAGGGCATCGCCCCGATGCCGATGCGGAACAGCGAGGCGCCGACCACGCCGGCGAAGAAGGTGGGGATGCGCAGGAGCGTGAGGTCGAGGATCGGGCGGTCGGTCCGGCGGGCGTGGCGGATGTAGAAGGCCATCGCCACGGCGCCCACCACGATCACCGCGAGCGCGATGCGCGGCTCCACCGCGTGCTGGCCGAACAGCGCGAAGCCGAAGACGAGGCCGGCGAGGCCGACGCCGGAAAGCACCATCCCCTTGAAATCGAAGGGCGGCACGTCCTCTTCGCGAATGTCGGGGATGAAGCGCGAGGCCAGCGCCACGCCGATCAGCCCGATCGGGATGTTGAGGAAGAAGATGTAGCGCCAGTCGAAATAGGTGGTGATGAAGCCGCCCAGCGGCGGGCCGAACACCGGCCCGAGCAGCGCCGGCACGGTGAGCCAGGCGAGCGCCGTGACGAGCTCCTCCTTCGGCACGGTGCGCAGGATGACGAGCCGGCCGACCGGCACCATCATCGCCCCGCCCATTCCCTGGATGATGCGGAAGATCACGAAATCCGGCAGCGACTGCGCGAGCCCGCAGAGCAGCGAGCCGAAGGTGAACACGATGATGGCGGCGCGGAACACGGTGCGCGAGCCGAATCGGTCGGCGAACCAGCCGCTCGCCGGAATGAACACGGCGAGGCTGAGAAGATAGGAGGTGAGCGCCAGCTTCAGCGCGATCGGGTCTTCGTTGAGGTCTTTCGCGATGGCCGGCAGCGAGGTCGCGAGCACCGTCGAATCGAGCTGTTCCATGAACAGGGCGCAGGCGACGATGAGGGGGACGAGACGTTCAGGGCGCACGGGCGATCCGATCAGGCGGGCCGAAACTCAAGGGCGTGAACACATGGCGTTGCGGGCCATATATCGCCCGCGACGCCTCGCGGCGAGGGCTCACGGCGCGTCATCGGGCCATCACGATAGGGTGACAGGGAAAAGCCGTGCGCGCGGGAGCCGATCCGGCCGGCGATGTCGCAAGGCTGCGGCCACGCGCATCGGCATTGCGTCGCGCGCGGAGCAAGTGCCTAGGAAAGCGGTGCGGGCCATGGTATGAGCCCGCGCCAACTCGTCAGAGAGCGGCGCCCATCTCCCGCTCCCTTCGATCTTCATCCATAGGGCCGGCGCGCTGTCCCGCGTCGGGCACCCAACACGGGAGTTGGCGATGTCGGTTTTCGACGGCCTCGCGCGGGAAGCGCTTACATTCGACGATGTGCTGCTGAAGCCGGGCCTTTCCGATGTCATGCCCGGACAGGTGGACATCCGCTCCCGCGTGACCCGCACCATCTCGCTCAACATCCCGATCCTCTCCTCGGCCATGGACACCGTGACCGAATGGCGGCTCGCCATCGCCATGGCGCAGGCCGGCGGCCTCGGCGTCATCCACCGCAACCTCGATCCGGAGGTGCAGGCCGAGCATGTGCGCCTCGTGAAGAAATACGAGAGCGGCATGGTGGTGAACCCCGTCACCATCCACCCCGACCAGCGGCTCGCCGACGCGCTGGCGCTGATGAAGAACCACGGCATTTCCGGCATCCCCGTGGTCGAGCGCGGGCCGAACGGGCGCGGCGGCAAGCTGGTGGGCATCCTCACCAACCGCGACGTGCGCTTCGCCACCAATCCCGACCAGCCGGTGGCCGAGCTGATGACCAAGGAGCGGCTGATCACCGTGCGCGAGGGCGTCGAGCAGGAGGAGGCCAAGCGCCTTCTGCACACGCACCGCATCGAGAAGCTGCTGGTGGTGGACGATGAGGGGCGCTGCGTCGGCCTCATCACCGTGAAGGACATGGAAAAGGCCGTCACCAACCCGAACGCCGCCAAGGACGAGCAGGGCCGGCTGCGCGTCGGCGCCGCGACCACGGTGGGCGAGGACGGCTTCCGCCGCGCCGAGCTGCTGGTCGAGGCGGGGGTCGACCTCGTGGTGGTCGATACCGCCCACGGCCATTCGCGCAAGGTGCTGGACCAGGTGAGCCGCATCAAGCACCTGTCCAACAAGGTGCAGATCCTCGCCGGCAATGTCGCGACGGGCGATGGCGCGCAGGCGCTGATCGACGCCGGCGCGGACGCGGTGAAGGTCGGCATCGGGCCGGGCTCGATCTGCACCACCCGCATCGTCGCCGGCGTCGGCGTGCCCCAGCTCACCGCGATCCTCGACGCGGTGGAGGTCGCCCGCAAGAGCGACACGCCGGTCATCGCCGACGGCGGCATCAAGTTCTCCGGCGATCTCGCCAAGGCGCTCGCGGCGGGCGCCGACTGCGCCATGATCGGCTCGCTGCTCGCGGGCACGGACGAGAGCCCGGGCGAGGTCTACCTCTATCAGGGCCGCTCCTATAAGTCCTATCGCGGCATGGGCTCGGTGGGCGCCATGGCGCGCGGCTCGGCCGACCGCTACTTCCAGGCCGAGGTGAAGGACACGCTGAAGCTCGTGCCGGAAGGCATCGAGGGGCAGGTGCCCTATAAGGGGCCCGTCGGCGGCGTGCTGCACCAGCTCGCCGGCGGCCTGCGCGCCGCCATGGGCTATGTCGGCGGCGGCACGCTGGAAGAGTTCCGCGACCGCGCCAAGTTCGTGCGCATCTCCGGCGCCAGCCTGCGCGAGAGCCATGTGCATGACGTGATCATCACCCGCGAAAGCCCGAACTACCCGTCGGGGGCGTGAGCCCGCGCCGGGCGTTCGCGCCACGCTGACAGAGAAAGCCTCCCGTGAGCGTCGCCGCCATTCTGCTGCCCGTCTTCGTGCAGGTCGCCCTCACTTTCGCCGTGCTGTTCCGCCTCGGGGCGGTGCGGCTGCGGGCGGTGCGGGCCGGCGGCGTGGCGCGCGAGCGCGTGATGCTCGACGACAGCGGCTGGCCGACCGACGTTCGGCAGGCCAGCAACTGTTTCCGCAACCAGTTCGAGGTCCCGGTGCTGTTTTACGCGCTGGTGGCTCTCGCCCTGTTCACCCGGCAGGCCGACCTTCTCTTCGTCGTGCTGGCCTGGGTGTTCGTCCTTTCCCGCATCGTTCATGCCGTGGTGCATGTCACCACCAATGAGCTGCGCTGGCGCTTCCCGTCCTTCATGATCGGGGTCGTCGTGCTGCTGGCGATGTGGGTCCTTTTCGCGCTGGCCATTCTGACCACGCCCGCGCTGCCCTGACGGAGACCGCATGACACCGGCTGCCCGGCTTTCCGCCGCCATCGAGGTGATCGGCACCATTCTCGCCGACCGACGCCCGGCCGCCGACGTGCTGAAGGAGTGGGGCCGTGCCCACCGTTTCGCCGGCTCCGGCGACCGCGCGGCGCTGTCCTCCCTCGTCTATGACGCGCTGCGCCGCCGCGCTTCCGCCGCCTGGCTGATGGGCGAGCCGGCGGGCGAGGAGACCGCGCGCGGCATCGTGCTCGGCATGCTGCGCCTCGGCAGGGCGCTCGATGTCGACGCCATCGGCGCCCTGTGCGACGGGGCGCGCTTCGCGCCCGCGCCGCTGACCGAGGCGGAGCGCGCCCGACTTGCCGGGGCGACGCTCGACGACGCGCCCGCTCATGTGCGCGGCGACTACCCCGAATGGCTCGACGCGCCGCTCGCCGCCGTGTTCGGCGAGGCGCGCGACGCGGAGGGGGCGGCGCTGGCCGAGCGCGCGCCGCTCGATCTGCGGGTGAACTCGCTCAAGGGCGCCGTCGACAAGGCCGCGCAGCAATTGGCGCATCTGTCGCCCACCCCCGGCCAATGGTCGCCGCTGACCCTGCGCATCGCGCTGGAGGCGGACGGCAAGGCGCCCCCGCTCACCGCGGAGCCGGCCTATCTCAAGGGGCTGGTGGAGATTCAGGACGAGGGCTCGCAGATCGCCGCCATCCTCGCCGCCCCGCCGCGCGGCGGGCAGGTGCTGGACCTGTGCGCCGGCGGCGGCGGCAAGACGCTGGAACTCGCCGCGCTGATGGACAATGCCGGCCAGCTCTACGCCTATGACGACGATCTGCGCCGCCTCGCGCCGATCCATGAGCGCATCCAGCGCGCCGGCATCCACAATGCGCAGGTCCGCTCGCCCAGGGGACGCGGGCCGGAACGGGCCGACGTGCTGGCGGACCTTGCCGGCCGCATGGACCTCGTCCTCGTCGACGCGCCCTGCACCGGCACCGGAACCTGGCGCCGCAACCCGGACGCCAAGTGGCGGATGCGGCCGGGCGCGCTCGCCGAGCGCATCAAGGAACAGGCGGAAATCCTCGACGCGGCCGCGCCCTTCGTGAAGCCCGGCGGGCGGCTCGCCTATGTGACCTGCTCGCTGCTGGACGAGGAGAATGTCGCGCAGATCCGCGCCTTCACCGCGCGCCAGCCGGGCTTCCGGGTGGTTCCGCCCGCCGAAACCGTTCTGGCGCTGGGCGAGCGGGGTCTTGCCCTCGCCGCCGCGGCGCTGATGCGGCCGGAAGGCCTTCTGCTGACGCCGCGCCGCACCGGCACCGACGGTTTCTTCGTCAGCGTCATGGTGCGCGACGCCTGAGCCGGATATGAACCCACGATCGCCGAACGAGCGGACAGAGACCGACATGAGCCAGACCGAGACGACGCCCGAGCACGACACGATCCTCATCATCGACTTCGGTTCGCAGGTCACGCAGCTCATCGCCCGCCGCGTGCGCGAGGAGGGGGTCTATTCCGAGATCGTGCCCTTCCAGAGCGCCAAGGAAGCCTTCACCCGCGTGAAGCCCAAGGGCATCATCTTCTCCGGCGGCCCGGCTTCCGTGCTCGACGCGAACAGCCCGCGCGCGCCGCAGGAGGCCTTCGACGCCGGCGTGCCGATCTTCGCCATCTGCTATGGCCAGCAGACCTGCGCCGTGCAGCTCGGCGGCACGGTGGAAGGCGGCCATGCAGCCGAATTCGGCCGCGCGGAGGTCACGGTGCACAAGCCCAGCGCGCTCTATGAAGGCGTGTGGGAAGTCGGCGGCGCCTATCCGGTGTGGATGAGCCATGGCGACCGCGTGACCAAGCTGCCCGAGGGCTTCGAGGTGGTCGCCACCTCCGAGAACGCGCCCTGCGCGGTGGCGGTGAATGAAGAGCGCCGCATCTACACCACCATGTTCCACCCGGAAGTGATGCACACGCCGCACGGCGCGGCGCTGATCCGCAACTTCGTGCGCAAGATCTCCGGCGCCCGCGCCGACTGGAGCATGAAGGCGTTCCGCGAGGAGGCGATCCGCCGCATTCGCGAGCAGGTGGGGGAGGGGCGGGTGATCTGCGGCCTTTCCGGCGGCGTCGATTCCTCCGTCGCGGCGGTGCTGATCCACGAGGCGATCGGCGACCAGCTCACCTGCGTCTTCGTCGACCATGGCCTCTTGCGCCTCGGCGAGGCGGAGAAGGTCGTCACCCTGTTCCGCGACGCCTACAACATCCCGCTCGTCCATGTGGACGCTTCCGAGATGTTCCTCGGCGCGCTGGAAGGCGTGACCGACCCGGAGGTGAAGCGCAAGACCATCGGCAAGCTGTTCATCGACGTGTTCGAGGCCGAGGCGAAGAAGATCGGCGGCGCCGGCTTCCTGGCCCAGGGCACGCTCTACCCGGACGTGATCGAGAGCGTGAGCTTCTCCGGCGGCCCTTCCGTGACCATCAAGAGCCACCACAATGTCGGCGGCCTGCCCGCGCGCATGAACATGAAGCTCGTCGAGCCGCTGCGCGAACTGTTCAAGGACGAGGTGCGCGCGCTCGGCCGCGAGCTCGGCCTGCCCGACATCTTCGTCGGCCGCCACCCCTTTCCGGGGCCGGGTCTCGCCATTCGCTGCCCCGGCGAGATCACCCGCGAGAAGCTCGACATCCTGCGCCTCGCCGACGAGATCTATCTCGAGGAAATCCGCCGCCACGGCCTCTATGAGGAAATCTGGCAGGCCTTCGCGGTGATCCTGCCGGTGAAGACGGTGGGCGTGATGGGCGACTACCGCACCTATGACTATGTGGTGGGCCTGCGCGCCGTGACCTCGGTGGACGGCATGACGGCGGATTTCTACCCCTTCGACATGACCTTCCTCGGCCGCGTCGCCACCCGCATCGTCAACGAGGTCAAGGGCGTCAACCGCGTCGTCTACGACGTGACCTCGAAGCCGCCGGGGACGATTGAGTGGGAATGATTCGGGCCTGACATTCCGTCTCGATCCTCGGAGCCAGGCGCAGGGAATTGCGCGCTGGGTCAACTCTCCCCGCCGGCCAGCAGGATCGCCTCGCTCAGGTCGAGCGACAGGTCGATGGGCGCGCCGACCGGCTGCCGGGCGATGATGTCGGAACCGACGGTGCGCATCTCGATCGTGCCGATGGACGCGACGTCGACCCGCGTGATGGTGTGGGAGCCCTGGTAAATGTGGGCCGCGACGGTTCCCCCGATCACATTCGACCCCTCGCCCGGCACCCTCGGGCGGACATGCTCGGGGCGGATGAAGGCGCGCACGCTCTCGCCGGGCGCGAAGGACCACTCCGGGCGCCGCGGGGCGGTGAGCCGCACCTGCTCGCCGAAGCCAAGCTCGATGTCGCTGCCGCGGGAGGTGAAGGGCGCGGCCGGCAAGGCGTTGATCTCGCCGATGAAGGAGGCGACGAACCCGTTGGCGGGCGTACGGTAAAGTTCGATCGGCGTCGCCACCTGCTGCACCGCGCCACGGTTCATCACCACGATGCGGTCGGAAAGGCTCAGCGCCTCGCCCTGGTCGTGGGTGACGAAGATGGTGGTCAGTCCGGTCTTGCGATGCAGATCCGACAGTTCAACCTGCATCTGGGCCCGCAGATTCTTGTCGAGGGCCGAGAGCGGCTCGTCGAGCAGCAGGACCTTGGGCCGGATGACGATGGCGCGGGCGAGCGCGACGCGCTGCTGCTGGCCGCCGGACAGCTGGCGAACGCGCCGGTCCTCCATGCCGCCAAGTTTCATCATCTCGATGGCGCGAAGCACTTCCTCGCGCATCTGTGCCTTCGGCATGCCGCGCATCTTCAACCCGAAGGCGACATTGTCGAAGACGTTCATGTGAGGGAACAGGGCATAGCTCTGGAACACCATGCCGATGTCGCGCCGATAGGGCTCGACATCGGTGATGTCGGCGCCGTCGACAATGATCCTGCCGGCCGTCGGGGCGACGAAGCCGGCGATCATGCCGAGCAGGGTGGACTTGCCGCAGCCGGAGGGCCCCAGCAGGGTGATGAACTCGCCGCGCCCCACCGTGAGCGACACGTCGGAGACACCGATGGCCGCGCCGAATTCCTTGCGGACGCGGATCAGCTCGACAGCGGGAGCGGCGGCGGGGGCGTTCATGGCGGCGGTCTCCGGCACGTCAAACGGGATCAGTGGGTGTCGATCGCCAGCACGCGGCGCAGGCCGAAGGCCCGGTCGGCGACGAACATGATCAGGGTGGTGGCGATGATCAGCATCGCCGAAATCGCCGAGACGGTCGGGTCGGCATATTCGCGGATGTAATTGTACATCGCGACCGGCAGCGTCTGGGTGCGGCTGCCGGTGACATAGAGCGAGGCGGTGAACTCGGTGAGCGAGAGCACCGCCGCGATCAGCCAGCCCCCGGCCATGCCCGGCAGCACCAGCGGCAGCTCGATGCGCAGCAGCACCTGCAGCGGCGAAGCGCCGAGATTGGCGGCGGCGCGCGCGAGGTTGGGGTCGATATTGGCGAGGCTTACATAGACCGCACGCGTGACGAACGGCATCACCAGCACCATGTGCGCCAGCACGATCATCACATAGCCCTGCTGCAACCCGAAGGCGCCCCCGAGCAGCAGGAAGCCGAAACCGAGCGTGAAATGGGGGATGATCAGCGGCGACCACAGGATCGCTTCCAGCAGCGGCCGCCCCCGGAAGCTGTAGCGCTGCACCAGCCAGGCGAAGGCCGAGCCGACGATCAGCGCCAGTGTCGAGGCGAAGCCGGTGACGATCAGCCCGTTCTGGAACGCCACCTGGAAGTCGCGATAGGTCAGTGCCTTCACGTACCAGTCGAAGGACACGCCCTCGGGCGGGAAGGCGAGAATCTCAGTGGGGTTCACCGAGGTCATCAGCACCACCAGCGTCGGCAGCGTCATATAGATCAGGATCGCCGTCACCAGGCTCCAGAAGGCGAAGGATCGCATGGGGGCCTCCTCAGGCGATGGCCAGCCGCTTCTCGACGCGGCTGGTGACGGACTTCATGAGGGCGAGGCTGCCAAGGGCGGACATCAGCGCGATGAGGCTCAGCGTCGCCGCGAAGGGCAGGTTCAGCACCGAGAAACCCTGCAGATAAGCGAGGTTGGCGATCATCAGCACCTTGCCGCCGCCGATCAGCTGCGGGGTCGAGAAGGCGCTCATCGTCCAGGCGAAGACCACGACGATGCCCGACAATATGCCCGGCAGGGTGAGGGGCAGGGTGACGTGCCAGAACACCCGGCCGGGACTCGCGCCGAGATTGGCCGCCGCCTTTTCGCAATCGCGGTCGACATGGCTGATGGCGGTGGCCAGCAGGATGATCATCACCGGCATGGAGAACTGCACCAGCGCCACCACCACACCGAAGCGCGTGTACATCAACTGCAACGGCATATCGATGAGGCCGAGCTTGCGCAGCATCGCGTTGATGAAGCCATCCGTGCCGAGCGTCAGCATCCAGGAGAAGGTGCGCACGATTTCGCCGGTGAACAGCGGCGTGATGGAGAGCGAGACCAGCAGCGAGCGCACCCAGTCGCGCCGCGCACGGACCAGCGCATAGGCGACGGGATAGCTGAGCAGCAGCGAGAAGATGGCGGTCAGCAGGCTGATGTAGAAGGTGTCGAGCAGCACCAGCCAGTAAATCGGCCTGTTGATGCGGACAAAATTGTCGAAGGTCAGGCCGCCGACATTCAGGGAGCCGGGAATGAACTCGCGCGCGCTGTATTGCAGGACTTCGAACATCGCCGCCACCAGGATGACGGCCGTCACCACGGCGGGCGTGAGAAAGGTGATGAAGAACGGGCGGCGCTGGATCATAGGTCTCGATGAAGGCGGGTTGGCGGTGGCGTGCAGGCTTCGGCTTGTGCCGAAAGGGCTTATGTGTCCCGTATCAGCGACGGCAAAGCCGCCGCGCCGATCCGGGACCCGGTACCCCACTCACTAGCGCAGCCCGCAGCGGCGGAAGGAAACCCGCTCGGGCCGCGCCGTTCGACCTCAGTGCATCATGTTCTCGGTGAACCACGCCTTCCACTGCGGCAGCAGCGTCGCGTAGGTCTTGTCGTCGAGCACGATGGCGCCCTTCTCGATGGCGTCCTGGCTGGTGAAGATGCCCGGCAGCTTGGCGACTTCCGGATCAAGCTTGGCCTCGCCCGAGAGCGGCGAGCACTTGTGGAAATTGCAGAGCTTGGCCAGCATTTCCGGTTCCAGCGCGATGTTGAGGAACTGCTCGGCCAGCGCCTTCTTCTTCGAGCCGGCATTGATGCCCCACACGTCGGTTCCGGCGACCGCGCCTTCCTTCGGCACGTCGATCTCGACCGACATGCCGAGTTTTTCGAGGTGGTAGCCGTTGATGTTCAACAGCACCTGCACCGGCGTCTCACCGGTGCGCATCAGGTTCTGGCTGGTGGCGTCCGACTGGTAGAAGGCCTTGATGTTCTTCTTCAGTTCGAGGAGCTTCGGCTTCACCTTGTCCCATTCGGCCGGGGTCACGCCGGCCAGCTTCGTGGCGGCGATGATGATGTGGCTCGGGTCGAAATCCGGCAGGCCGAGCTTGCCGGCGACTTCCGGGCTCCACAGGTCTTCCCAGCTGTTGACCTTGAAGCCCTTGGGCATCAGGTCGGTGCGGAAGGCGGGCGTGTAGACATACACATAGTCGGCGACCGTGTAATCCGAGCGCTTCGCCATCGGATAGAGCTTGCCGGCGTTGGGAATCTTCGACCAGTCGAGCTTCTCCATCAGCCCGTCGGAATAATAGAGATAGCCGACATGGGCGGTGGTGTTGATGAGGTCGGATTCCGGGTTGTCGCGGGCGACCTTCGCCTTGGCGAGCCGGTCCAGCGTGCCGCCGGTGATGTACTCGACCTCGACGCCGGTGCGCTTGGTGAATTCCTTGCCGACGATCTCGACGCCGGCCTTCCAGTTCCCGCCCCAGGTGCTGATGACCAGCTTCTCCTGAGCCGAGGCGACACCCGCACTGGCCATCACGGCCAGCGCACCCAAGGCAATGCACAGCTTCTTCATGTTCCACCTCTGTCATTGGGGCGGCGGACCGCCCGGCTGTTCTGGCCGCGCACCTTCCGGCGGGCGCGCATAGTCGCACTTCCCGGACCTGTCGGATGGCGGAGAAACCGCATCGACTGAGCGCCCCCAGCCATCAAAGACCTCACATAATTTTCGTATGAGGAAATGTTGCGTGACCCGGCTGGATCGAAAAATACTTTTAACTGGTGCTCAAGATAGGAAGGGCTGATTCATTCATGTGCGTGTGAATGCCGCCCGCCGGCAGGCGGGCTTTCTTGGCCCCATGATGCCCCATGGG
>JAEZMI010000022.1 GCA_023414975.1 Pseudomonadota bacterium
CCGCATCCGCAGCGCAATGCCGAGATCGGTCATAAATCTGCTCCTAGATAGAATGACTTGACGCGCTCGGGGGCGATTGACGAACCGCTGTCCTCGTGGACGATTTTGCCTAAGCGCATGATGTAGACGTGGTCGGAGAGCCGCATCGCCTCGACCGCGTTCTGTTCGACGAGCAACACCGTCGTGCCCTGCTTGCGGATCTCGAGCACCGTGTCGAGGATGAGGTCGATCATCTGCGGCGCGAGGCCCATGGTCGGCTCGTCCATCACCAGCAGGGCGGGGCGGGACATGAGGCCGCGCGCGATGGCCAGCATCTGCTGCTCGCCGCCCGAGAGCGTTCCCGCGGCCTGGTTCAACCTCTTGCCCAATATGGGAAAAAGCGCCGTCATCCGCTCCACGTCGCCGGCGATTTCCACCGCGTCGCCGCGCGAATAGGCGCCGAGCACGAGGTTCTCGCGCACGCTCATTCCCGCGAAGACGCGGCGGCGCTCGGGCACATGGGCGATGCCGCGCGCGACCCGCAGCTCCGGCGCGAGGGAGGTAATGTCCTCTCCGGCAAAGGAAATCCGCCCCTCGGTGAGCGGCAGAAGGCCGGACAGCGCCATCAGCGTCGTGGTCTTGCCGGCGCCATTGGAGCCCACCAGCGACACGATGCGGCCGGGCTCCACGGTGAGATCGACGCCGTCGACGGCGCGGATCCGGCCATAGGAGACCGCCAGATTTTCAACCTTGAGGAGTGGCTGAACGGCGGTTTCGGCGTGACCGGTCGGTGCAGTGGGGTGAACGGTCGGTGCAGTGTGGTTCATCCGATCACCTCACCCGTCCGAGATAGGCCGCCTGCACGGCGGGGTCGGCCAGCACCGCGTCGGGCAGGCCGTCGGCGAGGCGCTTGCCATAGTCGAGCACGGTGAGGTGGTCGCACAGGCTGCGCACGATCTGCATGTCGTGCTCGATCAGCAGCACGGCGATGCCCTGCGCCCGCACCTGCCGGACGAGACCGGCGATCTCCACCTTTTCCACCGCGTTCATGCCGGCGAGCGGCTCGTCGAGCAGCAGCATCTTCGGCGAGGACATCAGCGCGCGGGCGATCTCGACCCGGCGCTGGTGGCCGTAGGAGAGGGTCGTCGCCACGCGGTCGGCCACCGCGCCGCCGAGTCCGACGAAGTCCAGCAATTCGTGCGCGCGGGTCACCATGGCGCGCTCCGCGTCGCGGGTGCGGCGGGTGCCGAACAGCAGGGCGGGGGCGGTGGCGTCGAAATGCAGGTGCCCGCCGACCAGCACGCTTTCCAGCACCGTCATGGCGCCGAACAGGCGGATGTTCTGGAAGGTGCGGGCGAGCCCGCGACGCGCCACGCCGTGCACGCCCAGCCCGCCGATCTCCTCGCCGTCGAACACCAGCTCGCCGGCGGTGGGGCGGATGAAGCCGGTCAGCACGTTGAGCACCGTGGTCTTGCCGGCTCCATTCGGCCCGATCAGCCCATGGATGGCGCCGCGCGCCACCGCCATGTCGAATCCGCCGACGGCTTCCAGCCCGCCGAAACGCACGACGATGCGGCGCGCCTCCAGCAGCGGGGTCGGAGTGGGCGCCCTCATGCCGCCCCCTTCGCCCGGCTGCCGGGCATGATGAGCGACACGCGCGCGCTGGCCGCGAGGCCCTGCGGGCGGAACACCATGAGCACGATGAGGACCACGCCGAGCAGCGCGAAGCGCGTTTCCGGATAGGCCTGCACGAAGGGCAGGTCGAGCGCCAGCTGGAGGAACACGATCCAGATCAGCGCGCCGACGAACGGCCCGAGGAAGGTGCCGAGCCCGCCGAGCACCACCAGCATCAGCAGCAGGATGTTCTCGAACAGGCTGAAATTCAGCGGGCTGATATATTGCTGGTAATGGGCGTAGAAGACGCCCACGAAGCCGCCGACGAAGCCGCTCGCGGCATAGGCGTAGAGCTTGTAGCGCGCGGTCGGCACGCCCATCGCCTCCGCCGCCTCCTCATCCTCGCGTATGGCGACCCAGGCGCGCCCGACATAGGACCGCACGATCCGCGCGATGGCGAACACCACCAGCGCCGCCAGCGCCAGCGCGAAGAAGAACTGCGCGCGCGGCGAGCCGAGCGGGATGCCGAACAGGTCCGGCGCGGGAATGTCGCGAATGCCCATCGGCCCGTTGGTGAGGCCGATCCAGTTGATCGCCACGACGCGGATGATCTCGCCGAAGCCGAGCGTCATGATGGCGAGGTAGTCGCCCCGCAGCTTCAGCGTCGGCGTGCCCAACAGCACCGCGAAGCCGGCGGCGAGCAGGCCCGCCAGCGGCAAATTGAGATAGAGCAGCCACCAGATGTCGTCCGGCGCGACGCCGAAGCCGTCCTTCAGCACCAGCACGAAGAGGATGGAGGTGAGATAGGAGCCCACCGCCCAGAAGGCGACGAAGCCGAGATCGAGCAGGCCGGCGAAGCCGACTATGACGTTCAGCCCGCTCGCCAGCATGCCGTAGATCACCACCATGGTGAGGATGCGCAGCCAGTAATCGGAGGGCAGGAAGCCGCCGATGAGCGCCGCCAGCGCGAGAAAGCCGAACGCCGCCGCCGGCCCGGCCGCCGCGCAGCGCGCCAGCAGCCCGTCGAGCCGGCCGAACAGGGTTTGCAGCCAGCCGCCGGCGAAATCCGAGGCGCCGCCGAGCAGGCTGCCGCGCCCGGCGGAATTGAGCTCCGGCTTACCCAACAGGCCCTGCGGGCGCAGATAGAGCAGGCCGACCAGCAGCACGAAGCTGATCGCGTCCTTCCAGGCGGTGCCGTTGGGCAGATAGCCCGAGCCGAGCGCTTCCACGAGCCCGAGGATGAGCCCGCCGAGCGCCGCGCCGGGAATGGAGCCGATGCCGCCCAGCACCGCGGCGGTGAGCGCCTTCAGGCCGGGCAGGAAGCCCATGCTGGAATGGGCGAAACCATAAGTCTGCGCGTAGAGCAGCCCGGCGAGCGCCGCGAAGCCCGAGCCGATGGCGAAGGCGGCGGCCACCACGCGGTTGACGGGGATGCCGACCAGCAGCGCCGCCGTCTGGTCCTCCGCGCTCGCGCGCATCGCCCGCCCGAGCGAGGAGCGGGCGATGAACAGGGACAGCCCGGCCATGGCGATAACGGCGCTCGCCATCACCACGAGGTCCATCACCGAGAGATAGATGGAATCGAACAGCACCACCGGCGGCAGCGTGGCGAGATAGAATTCGGGAAAGCGCAGCTCCTCGGCGCCCCACAGCGTCTGCGCGAGGCTCTGCAGCACCACGGAGACCGCGATGGAGGTGATGAGCGGGGCGAGCCGCGGCGCGTTGCGCAGGGGTCGGTAGGCGATGCGGTCCACCAGCACGCCGATGGCGGCGGTGACGACGATGGCGCCGAGCGCGGCGACGGGCAGGGAGAAGCCCGGCATCGGCACGATGAAGCCGGCGAGGCGCACCTCCGGCAGCATCAGCGAGGTGGTGAGGAAGGCGCCGAGCATGAACAGTTCGCCAAAGGCGAAATTGACCAGCCGCACGACGCCATAGACCAGCGTGAAGGCCACGGCGGTGAGCGCGTAGACCGCTCCCAGCACGAGGCCGTTCGCCAGCAACTGTCCGAGATAATCCATCGCCTGCCTGCGTTGCCTTTGGGGGCTTCCATTCGCGGCCAGGGCGGTCGCGAACGGGGGGCTGCGCGGAGTGCCGGCCGGTGAGGGGAGCGGTCCCGCTTCCCCTTCTTCACTCTCCCCGGCGGGGAGAGGTGGCCCGCGTCAGCGGGTCGGTGAGGGGGCGGATCGGAAGCCGGGCCTCCCCTCACCCCAGCCCTCTCCCCCAGGGGGAGAGGGAGCGCGGTGCGCCGGCTTCTTACCTTCCCTCTCCTGCATGGGGAGAGGGAGCGCGGCGCGCGGCTCACGGCTGTTTGGGCGCGAGGCCGAACTTGCCGTCCTTGACCGCGAGGAAATAGAGCGAGCCGGCGCGGTCGCCCGAGGGGTCGAAGGTCGTCGGGCCGGTGACGCCCGGCACGCCCTTGAGCTTGCCGAAGGCGGCGTTGAGGCTCTCGCGGGTGACGGGGCCGTCCTTGGCGGCCATGTCCACCGCCGCGCCCAGCGCCATGCCGGCGTCGTAGCCCAGCGCGGCCCAGGCGCTCGGGTCTTCCTTGTAGGCGGCCTTGTAGGCGGCGAGGAAGCTCTCGGTGGCGGGGGTGGCGACCGCCGGGTCGAACATGCCGTAGACGCTCATGCCTTCCACCGCGCCGCGGCCGAGCTTCATCAGTTCGACATTGAGCGCGCCGTCGGTGGAGAGAAGCTGCGCCTGGATGCCGAGCGCGCGGGCCTGCTCGGCGATCTTGGCCGCCTCGGTGTAGAAGCCGCCGATGAAGATGGCGTCCGGCTTGGCCGAGCGCACCTTGGTGAGCAGGGTGCGGAAATCCTTGGTGCCGAGCAGGTAGGATTCGGTGCCGATGATCTTGGCGCCGTCCTTGGTGGCGGCGTCCGAGAAGGCCTTGGCGACGCCGATGCCGTAATCGTCCTGCTGGTTCAGCACATAGATGGACTTCAGCCCGAGCGTCTTGGCGGCATAGGCGCCCATCATCGCGCCCTGCACGGCGTCGGTGAGCACGTTGCGGCGGAAATAGGGGCTGACATTGCTGAGCGCCGGGCTGGTGACGGCCGAGGCGAGCACCGGCAGCTTGCACTGGGTGTAGACCGGCACGGCGGCGAGGGCGATGGAGGAGAAGGAATAGCCCATCACCACGTCGACATTGGCGTCGGAGCAGAAGCGCTGGGCGATCAGCACGCCCTCGCGCGCCTCGCCGCGATCATCCACCGCGTCGATCTTGTAGGTGTTGCCGCCCTTCTTGTTCAGCTCCGCGACGGCCAGGTCGAGGCCCTTGCGCATGTTGAGGCCGAAGGCGGCGAAGTCGCCGGAGAGCGCGGCGGTGAAGCCGATGGTGATCTCGTCCGCCCGCACCAGCGAGGGGGAGGCGAGAAGGCCGATGCCGAGCACGGCAGCGGCAAGGCGCTTGATGGTCATGCGAGGTTCCTCTGGAAGGAGTTCGCGCGTTGGCCGCGCTCTGGCTTGGCAAGACACGATTTGGCAAGGCACGATTTGGCTAGGCAAAGATTCGGTAAGGCACGAATTGGCGGGGCACGGCACGGAAGAGCGGCGGGGCGATCAACGCGGGCGGCTCAGTGAATTTCCACCGTGACCCAGGTCTCGAAACAGTAGTCGTCCGCCAGCGACATGACGCCGATGGAGGCGCGCCCGCCCACGCCGATCTCCGGGCCGAACACCTGCTCGAACAGGTCCGTCAGGCCGCTGGCGACGAGGTGGGGCTCAGTGAAGGCGGGATCGCAGGCGATGAAGTTGAGCGAGCGCACCAGCCCCTTCACCCGGTCGAGATCGCCCACGGCGTCCTGGATGCAGGCGAGGCAGTTGAGCCCGGTGAGACGGGCGGCGGCGTAACCTTCCTCCACGGTGACGTTGCGCCCGAGGCGGCCGGGATAGAGCGCCTGGCCCTGCGCATCGACGCCCGCGGTCTGGCCGGAGAGGAAGAGCAGCTTGGCGCTGACGTAGTGCGGCCGCATCTTGCCGTAGCGCTTGCCGTAATAGGCATCGCCCCCGCCGGCACCGGGAAGGGTGAGGCCGAGCGCGGCGAGCCGCTGCGTTGCCGATGATTCCACTCCCGCACCTCCCGTTTCGTACCGTAACCCCCCCGATTTCCCGTCGATTTGCCGCCGCGGTCAAACGGGAAATAGGCGACAGGCCATAAAGCAAAGTTATAGCCTGCGGCAGGACAGCCGCCGCGATGGCGGCCGGGAGGGCCCGTGCGGGGCGCTCCCAAAGCCCGCGCGGGCGCAGGGCGGCGCGGGGGCGGGCCGTGCCCGAACTTTGGGCGGCGGGGAAGGTGCGTGCCGCGCGATTCAGCGCGGGCTGACGAGATCGGCCGCGAGCGTCGCGCGGAACCGCTCCATGAAGGCGACCGCGATGCGCGAGGGCGGGCGTGTGCGCGGGCGGAACATGCCGAAGCGATAGGGCACGACCGGCCGGAAGGGCACGGCGACGAGGCCCATCGCCTGGAAGAAGCGGGCGGTGGCGGGATCCACCAGCGTCACCGCGCCGAGCTGCTGCACGAGCACGCAGGCGGTGCCGAAGAACTCCACCTCCGCCACCACATTCCAGTGCGCCTGCGCCTCGAAGAACGCCTCGGCCGCCGCGATATGGGTGATGTGCTCGGGAAACAGCGTCACGAAGGGCCGCGAATCGAGCTGCTCCGGGCCGACCACGGGCGCGTGCGCCAGCGGATGGTCCGGGCGCATGACGCACATGCAGGCGACCTCGAACAGCTCCAGCGAGGCGACATGGATGTCGATCGGCAGTTCCGCGAAGCCGACATCGAAGGCGCCGATGGTGCCGAGATCGCGCACCGCATAGGAGGAGCGGGTGATGAAGCGGGCGGTGGCGCCGGCATTCTCCTTCAGCACGTCGGCGATGATCGGCGGCAGCAGATAGGTGGCGAGGCCCGGCGGGCTGGCGATGAGCAGGGTCGCCGAGGACAGGCCCTTGAGGTTGCGCGAGACGGCGAGCGTGCGCTCCATCGCGTCGAGCGTGCGGGTGATGGCGGCGAAGAAGGTCTCCGCCTCCGGCGTCGCCTCCAGCCGCCCATGGGCGCGGTGGAACAGCTTCAGCCCGATCTCGTCCTCCAGCCGGGCGATGAGGTTGCTGATCGCCGGCTGCGACTTGCCCAGCAGCGCCGCCGCCGCGCTCATCGACCCGTTTTCATAGACGGCGCGGAAGGCTTCGAGGTGGCGGGTGTCCATGGGGCGAGGGCTGCGAACGCTGGGGGACGGGACGCGCGCGGCGGCACGCGCCGCAACGTATCGGTCAACCGGCCGGCTTGTGAAGCCGTGTGCTGGCCCGACACCGCCCTGTGAATGGCGGGAACCGTCGGCGCTGGCGCGGCTTCTGCATGATCAACGCCGCAATTTTCCTGTAAGGAGAGGGACGTCGCCCCGCGGCAGGGCGGTCGGACCGGAAGGGAATGAGAATGGCCTGGCACAAGCAGGTGACGTTCTGGGTGTCGGCGCTGGTGGTGGTGATCGTCGCCGCCTGGCTGATGTCCAGCGTGGTGCTGCCCTTCGTCGCCGGCCTCGCGCTGGCCTATTTCCTCAACCCGGTGACCACGCGGCTGGAGAATTGGGGGGTGAACCGGCTGGTCGCCTCGCTCGCCACCATCACCTTCACCCTGCTGATCGGCATCCTCTTGATGCTGCTGGTGGTGCCGATCTTCGGCTCGCAGCTCGCCGCCTTCATCGAACGGCTGCCGGAATATATCGGCAAGCTGCAGAACCTGATGGCGGGCGAGGACGCGGCGTGGCTGCGCAATTTCGTCGGCGACCGGATGCCGGCCATCCGGCAGGGGATGAACGAGCTGGTGTCGCAGGGCGCGACCTACATGCTCACGTTCATCCAGTCGATCTGGACCGGCGGGCAGGCGCTGATCTCGCTGTTCTCGCTGCTGGTCATCACGCCGGTTGTCGCCTTCTACATCCTCAACGACTGGAACCACATGGTGGACAAGGTCGATGGCTGGCTGCCGGTGCGCAACCGCGAGGTGATCCGCACGCTGGCGCGGCGCATGGACCGGGCGATCGCCGGCTTCGTGCGCGGACAGTCGCTGGTGTGCGTGATTCTCGGCACCTTCTACGCCGTGAGCCTGACCATGGCCGGGCTGAATTTCGGCTTCGTCATCGGCTTCGTTTCGGGGATCATCACCTTCATCCCCTATGTCGGCTCGCTCACCGGGCTGGTGCTCGCCGGCGGCGTCGCCATCGTCCAGTTCTTCCCGGATTACTGGATGATCGGCCTCATCATCGGCATCTTCGTCTTCGGTCAGTTCGTCGAGGGCTACATCCTCTCGCCCAAGCTGGTGGGCGACAGCGTGGGCCTGCACCCGGTGTGGCTGATGTTCGCCCTGCTGGCCTTTGGCTATCTGCTCGGTTTCCTCGGCCTGCTGCTGGCGGTGCCGCTCGCGGCGGCGGCGGGGGTTCTGGTGCGCTTCGCCATCGACCAGTACCTGCAAAGCCCGCTCTACACGGGCG
>JAEZMI010000082.1 GCA_023414975.1 Pseudomonadota bacterium
GGGGGATGGGCGGGTGGGGGACGACCTCGACCTCATGGCGCGGGGCTGAGCGGGCGGGCCGCCTTCTGGCCCGCCGCGCCGGGCCGGCTCAGAAGAACGCCTGGTGGCCGGTGATCGCCCGGCCGAGGATCAGCGCATGGATGTCATGCGTGCCCTCATAGGTGTTCACCGTCTCGAGATTGATCATGTGGCGCATCACCGGGTACTCGGACGAGATGCCGTTGCCGCCATGCATGTCGCGCGCGGCGCGGGCGATCTCCAGCGCCTTCCCGCAATTGTTGCGCTTCAGCATCGAGATGGATTCGACCGGCAGGCGGCCGGCGTCGAACAGCCGACCGGCCTGGAGCGCGAGCTGGAGGCCCAGCGTGATCTCGGTCGCCATATCCGCGAGCTTCTTCTGGATGAGCTGGTTCGCCGCCAGAGGCTTACCGAACTGCTTGCGCTCCAGCGTGTAGCCGCGCGCCGCGGCGTAGCAGGCTTCCGCCGCGCCCATCGTGCCCCAGCCGATGCCGTAGCGGGCGCGGTTGAGGCAGGAGAACGGGCCCTTGAGGCCCGAGGCGCCGGGCAGGATGTTCTCTTCCGGCAGTTCCACGCCGTCGAGCACGATCTCACCGGTGATGGACGCGCGAAGCGAGAGCTTGCCCTCAATCTTCGGCGTGGTGAACCCTTTCATGCCGCGCTCGACGAGGAAGCCGCGAATCTCGCCGTCATGCGCCGCCGACTTCGCCCAGACCACCGCGACATCGGCGATAGGCGAATTGGTGATCCACATCTTGGTGCCGGTCAGGCGGTAGCCCCCATCGATCTTCTCGGCGCGGGTGCGCATGCCCGCCGGGTCCGAACCGGCGTCCGGCTCCGTGAGGCCGAAGCAGCCGACCCATTCGCCGGTGGCGAGCTTCGGCAGGAACCTCTTCTTCTGCGCCTCGCTGCCGAAGGCATTGATCGGGTGCATCACCAGCGACGATTGCACGCTCATCGCCGAGCGGTAGCCGGAATCGACGCGCTCCACCTCGCGGGCGACGAGCCCATAGGACACATAGCCGAGCCCCGCCCCGCCATATTCCTCGGGAATCGTCGGTCCGAGCAGGCCCAGTTCCCCCATCTCGGTCATGATCTCGCGATCGAACCGCTCCTCCATATAGGCGTGAGCGACGCGCGGCAGCAGCTTTTCCTGTGCATAGTCGCGCGCCGTATCGCGCACCAGCCGCTCCTCCTCGGTGAGCTGGCCGTCGAGGTCGAACGGGTCGGCCCAGTCGAACGCGGCACGGGCGGCACGGGTCTTGGCCGGGGCATTGGAAACTGCGGCAGGCGCGGCACTCATGAGCGGTGTTCTCCCATCAGCCGGCGTATCGCGCCGGTTGTCATGCTCTTACAACTTCGCACGGCGCCATGCACGCCGGCAGAGCCGCTCCACAAGCCTCACCCTAGGTCATGCGACTTTGGTCGGGGGCGAGAGCGACATTGCGCAAGTTGCATTGGCGTGGTTGATTTCACGCAGGAGCGGCGGAGATCAAACAACAGGCCCGCCCAGACAATGGGCAGCCCACGCTTCGTTACATGAGAGGGGTCTTTCTATGCGGGTCATCACACCCAAGGTGGCGCTCGCCGCCGCTATGCTTACTGTTCTGTCGGCACCGGCCTTTGCGGCCAAGACGCTCGTCTACTGCTCCGAAGGCAGCCCGGAAAATTTCACGCCCGCGCTCAACACCACCGGCACGAGCTTCGACGCCGCCCGCCCGGTCTACAACCAGCTCGTCGAGTTCGAGCGCGGCTCGACCAAGGTCGTGCCCAGCCTCGCCGAGAGCTGGACGGTGAGCGACGACGGCAAGGAAATCACCTTCAAGCTGCGTAAGGGCGTAAAATTCCACAGCGGCGTCAACGGCTTCACGCCTACCCGCGACTTCAACGCGGATGACGTGCTGTTCTCCTTCGAGCGCCAGTGGAAGCCGGAGAACCCGTACCACAAGGTCACGGGCGGCGCGTATGACTACTTCAACGACATGAGCATGCCCGACCTGCTCAAGTCGATCGACAAGGTGGACGACTACACGGTCAAGTTCACGCTGACCGAGCCGAACGCGCCCATGCTGGCGAACCTCGCCATGGACTTCGGCACCATCATGTCGAAGGAATATGCCGACTTCCTGCTGAAGAAGGGCGCGCCCGAGCAGCTCGACCAGATCCCGGTCGGCACCGGTCCGTTCTCCTTCGTCGCCTACCAGAAGGACGCGGTGATCCGCTACAAGGCGTTCCCGGCCTATTGGGGCGGCCCGGCGAAGATCGACAACCTCGTCTACGCCATCACGCCCGATCCGACCGCGCGCTACGCCAAGCTGAAGAAGGGCGAGTGCCATGTGATGATCGCGCCGAACCCGGCCGACATCGCCGCGCTGAAGACCGATCCGGTGGTCAACCTGATCTCCCAGCCGGGCCTGAACATCGGCTATCTGTCGTTCAACACGCAGAAGCCGCCCTTCGACAAGAAGGAGGTCCGCCAGGCCTTCAACATGGCGATCGACAAGGCCGCCATCATCAAGGACGTGTATCAGGGCGCCGGCCAGGCCGCGATCAACCCGATCCCGCCGACCATCTGGTCCTACAACGCGACCATCAAGGACTACCCGTTCGACCCGGAGAAGGCCAAGAAGATGCTGGCCGACGCGGGCGTGACGACGCCGCTCGACATCGACCTGTGGTGGATGCCGGTGCAGCGCCCCTACAACCCGAACGCCAAGCGCATCGCCGAGATGATGCAGTCGGACCTCGCCAAGATCGGCGTCAATGCCAAGCTCGTCTCCTATGAGTGGGGCGAATACCGCAAGCGCCTGCAGCAGGGCGAGCACATGACCGGCCAGCTCGGCTGGACCGGCGACAATGGCGACCCGGACAATTTCTTCTTCCTGCTCGGCTGCGCCGCCGCCCGTCCGGGTGGGCAGAACCTGTCCAAGTGGTGCAACAAGGAGTTCGACGACCTGATCAACAAGGCGAAGACCATCTCGGACGTCGCCGAGCGCACCAAGCTCTATGAGCAGGCGCAGGTCATCGTGAAGGAAGAGGCGCCCTGGTTCACCATCGCGCACTCGGTGGTCTATGAGCCGACCCGCAAGGAAGTCGTCGACTACAAGGTGAGCCCCCTCGGCCGCCATGAGTTCTACGGCGTCGACCTGAAGTGAACGACCGCGGTTGAGATGGGCGGTGCCGGCGGCGGGAGCGCGCCGCCGGCACCGTGCCTTTCCGCAAGACGGGGCGTCTTGAGCTCCCCTAAAGCGGCGCCTGCTGCACGAGCCCTCCAGCAGGCCCGGCTGGCATGAAGCGGCCGGATGGCCCGTTGCGGCATTCGTGCCTCGATGACGACGGGCGGCGCGTGCCTGCTCGATACCCGCCCAGAGCGGGCGCTTGCCCGCTCGATACCCGCTAAGAGCGGGTGCTTGTCCGCTCGATACCCGCTAAGAGCGGGCGCTTGCCCGCTCACGACCCGCCCTGACCGCCCCCGTTCGTGCCGCGTCCTCCCGCGCCCGACGCCGGCGTTTCGCAAGACCGGGAAGTCCATGTTCCGTTTCATTCTCCGCCGCGTCGCGCTGACTCTGCCGACCTTCGTGGCGCTGATGTTCGTCACCTTCGTCGCGGTGCGCCTCGTGCCCGGCGACCCGATCGAAGCGCGCACCGGCGAGCGCGGCATCGCGCCGGAGCGCCTCGCCCAGCTGCGCCACGAACTCGGCCTCGACCAGCCGGTCTGGAAGCAGTTCCTCGACTATGCCAACGGCATCGTCCATGGCGATTTCGGCGTCTCCATCGTCACCAAGACGCCGGTGCTGCATGAATTCGCGGTGCTGTTTCCGGCGACGCTGGAGCTCGCCTTCTGCGCGCTCGTCTTCGCCGTCGTGCTCGGCATCCCCGCCGGCGTTCTGGCGGCGGTGAAGCGCGGCTCGATCTTCGATCACGCGGTGATGACCGTCGCCCTTGCCGGCTACTCCATGCCCATCTTCTGGTGGGGCCTGCTGCTCATCATGTTCATGTCGGAATATCTGGGGCTTACCCCGGTCTCCGGCCGCATGGACCTCATCAATTACTATTTCGAGCCCGTCACCGGCTTCATGCTGATCGACAGCCTGCTGTCCGACCAGGAAGGCGCCTTCGGCGCCGCGGTGGCGCATCTCATCCTTCCGTCCATCGTGCTGGGCACCATTCCGCTGGCGGTGATCGCGCGCATGACGCGCTCTTCCATGCTGGAGGTGCTGGGCGAGGATTATGTGCGCACCGCGCGCGCCAAGGGGCTCTCGCCGCTGCGCGTCATCGGCCTGCACGCGCTGCGCAACGCGCTGATCCCGGTCGTTACCGTCATCGGCCTGCAGACCGGAACGCTGCTCGCCGGCGCGGTGCTGACCGAGACCATCTTCGCCTGGCCGGGCGTCGGCAAATGGCTGATCGAATCGATCGCCCGCCGCGACTATCCGGCGCTGCAGGGAGGGATCATGCTGATCTCGGGCATCGTCATCCTCGTCAACCTCATCGTCGACCTCACCTATGTCGCGATCAATCCGAGGATACGGCATGGCGGATGAAGCCCTCAACGCCGCCCCGGTGGCTCCCGGCCCGGTCGCGCCGGCGGAAACCGTGCCGGCCGAACAGTCGCCGCTGCGGGCTTTCTGGTCCGCCTTCAGCGAGAATCGCGGCGCGGTGCTCGGCCTCGCCGTGGTGGTGTTCATCGCGCTGCTCGCCATCTTCGCGCCCTTCGTGGCGCCGCATTCGCCGGTGGAACAGTTCCGCCAGCATGTGCAGCAGCCGCCCGTCTGGGCGGGGGGCACCTGGGAGTTTCCCTTCGGCACGGATGCGGTGGGTCGCGACGTGCTCTCGCGCCTCATCTACGGCGCGCGCATCTCGCTCGGCATCGGCCTGTCGGTAATGCTGGTCTCGGTCGTCGTCGGCATCGTGCTGGGCCTCGCCAGCGCCTTTCTGCGCGGCGTCGTCGAGGTGGTGGTGATGCGCATCATGGACCTCGTGGTGGCGATCCCGAGCCTTGTGCTCGCCATCCTCGTGGTGGCCGTGCTCGGCCCGAGCCTCGTCAATACCATCGTCGCCGTCACCGTCGTCTACCTGCCGCGCTATGTGCGCCTCGTGCGGGCGGCGGCGCTGGCGGAACTGTCGAAGGAATATGTCGTCGCCGCGCGTGTCGCCGGCGTAGGCAAGCTGCGCCTGATGTTCGTGACCGTGCTGCCGAACTGCCTCGCCCCGCTGATCGTGCAGGCCGCGCTCGGCATTTCCGACGCGATCCTGGAAGCCGCGGCGCTCGGCTTTCTCGGTCTCGGCGCGCAGCCGCCGACGCCCGAATGGGGCGCCATGCTCGCCGACAGCCGGGAATTCATCCGCGCCGCGCCCTGGATCGTCACGCTGCCGGGCCTCGCCATCCTCGTCACCGTGGTCGCCATCAACCTGATGGGCGACGGCCTGCGCGACGCGCTCGACCCCAAGCTGCGGAGGAGCTGAGCGTATGGGGTGGCGCTTCATCGTGCTCTGGCTGAGCATGGCCGCCATTGTCGGCCTACTGTTTCTCGGGGCCTTCTGGGAGCTGGCCAGGCGTCTTGGCGACACCCCCGCCCGCGACGCCGCCACCGCGTGGGGGGCGGTGATCACGGCCGGGATGACCATGGCGATGTTCCTGGTCGGCCGGATGGTTCAGGAACTGGAACGCCAGTTTCAGCGCAACGAGGCGCGTGTCGATCTTGCGGTCGCGCTCTATGCGGAGATTGCGTCCAATCTCGCGCGGCAGCGCCGGGTCATCACGGCCGAGGCCATCGATAAGAAGCTGGTCAGCGAATTCAGCACGGCCCGCGCCGCTGCCGCATCTCAGGGAGCGACGACGGAGAAACCGGGCGCGACGGCCGACGAGTCCGACCCCATCTTCCTGCGCGCGGTGGAGAATTACGAGCGTGTCCCGCAGCCCTGCATTTTCGCCGTGGTCCGCTACTACAATCTGAACGGAATGCTGAACACCGCCATTGCCTCCGTCAGCCAGCGGGCGCTGGCGGGAATGGAGCGTGATCAGAAAAAGCAGACGCTGGTCGAGTTCTATCGCCTTGCCGACGAGACGGACGAGGCCGCGAGCCTCGCTCTGACCACACTGAAAAGCTTCATCGAGCGGCACGGCTCTCAGGCGGCGCGCGACCTGCCCCAGAACGACGGCAGTCGCGTCAGGTTTGAACAGGCCGTGATGGAGCGGCGTATCGACGAGATCATGTCACAAGCCGGCCCCGCGCTACCGCAGAGCGCTGCGGGCATGGTCGGATCAGTCAGACGATCGGAAGGATCGGACCCTTCATGACACACTCCCTTTCGGAGCCTCACCGCTCCGCATCCCTCATATAGCACGAGAGGTCTCGGATTCCATGTCCCTCCTCTCAATCCGCAACCTGTCCGTCACCTTCGCCACCTCGCGCGGACCGTTCAAGGCGGTCGACGGCGTCGACCTCGACGTGGCCGCGGGCGAACTCGTCGCCATTGTCGGCGAGTCCGGCTCGGGCAAGTCGGTCGCCATGCTGGCGGTGATGGGCCTGCTGCCCTGGACGGCGAAGGTGACGGCCGACCGGGCGAGCTTCGCCGGGCGCGACCTGCTCACCCTCTCGGCCCGCGAGCGGCGCACGATCATCGGGCGCGACATCGCCATGATCTTCCAGGAGCCGATGTCGAGCCTCAACCCCTGCTTCACCGTCGGTTTCCAGATCCGCGAAGCGATGGCGGCGCATCTCGACCTATCCCGTGCCGAACGCCAGAAGCGGGCGGTGGAGCTGTTGGACCTCGTCGGCATTCCCGAGCCGGAGCGCCGCCTGAAGGCGTTTCCGCACCAGCTTTCCGGCGGCATGAGCCAGCGCGTGATGATCGCCATGGCGCTCGCCTGCAACCCGAAGCTGATCATCGCCGACGAGCCGACCACGGCGCTCGATGTCACCATCCAGGCGCAGATCCTCGATCTGCTGCTGCGCCTGCAGAAAGAGAGCGGCGTCGGCCTCGTGCTCATCACCCACGACATGGGCGTGGTGGCGGAAACCGCGCAGCGCGTCTGCGTGCAGTATGCCGGCCAGCAGATCGAGATGCAGGGCACGCGCGGCCTGTTCGCCGATCCGCACCATCCCTACACGGCCGCGCTGCTCGCCGCGTTGCCGGAGCGCGCGACCGGGCGCCTGCTGCCCTCCATTCCCGGCGTGGTGCCGGGTCTCGCGGACCGGCCGGCGGGCTGCCTGTTCTCTCCGCGCTGCCGCTTCGCGACGCAGACCTGCCGGACCGTGCCGCCGCCGCGCGCCGGGGCGGAACTGGGCTTCGCGCTCTGCCATTACCCGCTGAAGGACGGCGTGCCGCTCAACCGTGAGCTTGCCCTATGAACCCGACCGCTGCCCAACCGATCGCCCCTCACGAGCCGCCCGCCCGCGAGGCGGTGATGGAAGCCGTGAACCTCACGCAGAGCTATGAGGTGGCGCGCGGCCTGCTCGCCAAATCGGCAACCGTGAAGGCGGTCGCCGGCATCAGCTTTCGCCTCGCCCCACGCTCCACGCTCGCCGTGGTCGGCGAGAGCGGTTCGGGCAAGTCGACGCTGGCTCGCATGCTCACCATGATCGAGCGGCCGGGCTCCGGCGCGCTGCTGCTCGACGATGTGGACGTCGCCGAGGCCGATGCCGCCACCCTGCGCCGCTATCGCGGCGAGGTGCAGATGGTGTTCCAGAATCCCTATGGCTCGCTCAACCCGCGCCAGACGGTCGGCACCGCCATCGAGGAACCGCTGCTGGTCAACACAAAGCTGTCGGCGGCCGAGCGGCGCACCCGCGCGCTGGACATGATGGCCCGCGTCGGCCTGCGCCCGGAACATCACGGGCGGTACCCGCACATGTTCTCCGGCGGCCAGCGCCAGCGCATCGCCATCGCCCGCGCGCTGGTCCTGCGCCCGAAGATCCTCGTGCTGGACGAACCCGTGTCGGCGCTCGACGTCTCCGTGCGGGCGCAGGTGCTGAACCTGCTGGTGGAGCTTCAGGAGCAGCTCGGCGTCGCCTATGTGTTCGTCTCGCACGATCTCGGCGTCGTCCGCCACATGGCCGACGAGGTGCTGGTTATGTATCTCGGCCGGGTGGTCGAGCACGGCCCGCGCGAGGCGATCTTCACCGCGCCGAAGCACCCCTATACGCGGGCCCTGCTCTCGGCGACGCCGGTGGCGGACCCGGAGGCGAAGAAGGAGCGCATCGTGCTGCAGGGCGAGCTCCCCTCCCCCTTCAATCCGCCCACCGGCTGCCCCTTCAATCCGCGCTGCCCGCTGGTGATGGAACGCTGCCGGGTGGAGATGCCGCCGACGGAACTGAAGGGCGACCAGCTCGTCGCCTGCTGGGCGGCGCAGTAGGGCGCGGGACCCGTTCCGCCTTGCCTCACCGCAGGTTGAACAGCACCGGCACGGTGAAGCTGAAGCTGTTGCCGGGCACGTCGGCGGGCGGCGGCGGCAGCGGCGAGGCGCGGCGCACCATCGCGACGGCTTCCTCATCGAGGCTGGAGCTGCCGGAGGAGCCGGCGAGCCGGGCCGCGACGACCTGGCCGGAGCGGTTGATGGTGAAGGCGACGCGCGGCCGCCCCTGCTCGGCCTTGGCGCGCGCCTCGTTCGGATAACGCTTGTGCCGGTTCAGATGCGACATCAGCCGCGAGCGCCAGTCGGCCTGCGCCCGGCTGGACGAAGCGCTCGACCCGGACGTCGGCGCGGCGACACGATCCGACGGCGCGGCGTTGAGCGCCGGCGCGGCCGAGGTGCGCGGCGCGGGCGGCTTCTCGCTCTTCTCGCGCTCTTTCGGTTTGGGTTTCGGCTTCGGACGCTCCTTCGGGGGCTCCGGCTTCTTCTCCGGCGGCGTCAGTTCCGAGGCGAGCGGCGGGGGCGGCGGGAGCGGCACCTCGATGTCGGGCGCCGGGCTCTCCGCCACCTCGGGCACCGGCTCCTGTTCGGGCTCCGGCTCGGGGGGCGGCACGTCCTCTTCCGTGGCGAGCGGGTCCGGGGGAACCTCGTCCTCGACCTTTTCCGGCGCCTCGACCATTTGCGGGCCGGGCGGCAGCTCGACCGGATCGGCGGCCGGCGCCACCGGCATTTCGGCCAGTTCGATCATGATGGCCGCCGGCTCGTCCGCCGCGTGAACGGGCGGCTCGGACAGCATATAGGCGAGCGCGGCGCCATGCGCGGCCAGAACGACCGTGCCGCAC
>JAEZMI010000106.1 GCA_023414975.1 Pseudomonadota bacterium
CATTGCCGCCGCCATAGGGATAATCCCCGGCAACCGAGCCGGTGAACACCACATGACCCGCTCCCCGCTCCACCATGCCGGGCAGCGTCTCGCGCACCGTGTAGAGCAGGCCCTTGATGTTGGTGTCGACCATGTCCTCCCAGTCCTTCAGGCTGGCGGACTGGGCGGGATCGAGGCCGAGGGCGAGGCCGGCATTGGCGAAGACGACATTGATGGCGCGGAAACTGTCCGGCAGCCCGGCGAGCGCTTCCGTCAGCGCCGCATTGTCCCGCACATCCACTTCCAGCGGGTGGAAATGGCCCCCGAGCTCGTCGCGCAGCGCGATCAGCCGGTCGGCGCGGCGGCCGGTGCCGATGACGCGGGCGCCCGCCTGCACGAAGCGCCGCGCGGTCGCCGCGCCGATGCCGGAGGTCGCGCCGGTGATCAGAACGATCAAGGTAGTGGGGTCCAGCATCTGGTACATGGCGGCGGCCTTTCTCGGATCGGGGCGGCGGGCGGGACGGGCGGGAATGCTGCATCGCACATATCGTGTCGCGCGCCGCGCGTCCATCGCCACCGGGCCCGCGGCGGGCGCGGCCGGCAAGCCGCCGTTAACCGCTCATTGAGCATAAGTGACGCGAGATTTTCTCGCCGCCGCCGTGTCACGGTCACGCCACGATCCTCCGCGACACAGGACGGGTACCTCGACAACATGGCGCCTTCCCCTCCGGGCAGGCGCGGAGCCAACGCCTGATGACCGTCAAGACCGCCCTCGCCGTCACCGTCGCCGCCCTGCTTCTCGGAGGCTGCAGCACGACGCTTGACGGATTCGGCGGGCAGCAGGCGGCCGTCGAGCCCAGCCAGATCACCCCCGCTCCCTCCGGCTCGGTGGAAAGCTCCGCCGTCCCCCCGCCGGCCGGCACGACCTATGGCGCGGGGGCGGCCACCGCCGCCGCCGCCGTGACGCCCCGCCCGCCGGAGACGCCGGTGGCGCTCTCCACCACCCCCGCCGCCGCGCCGGGCGGCGTCGCCTATGCCGAGCCCGGCGCCGCGCGCACGCAGCTCGCCGGCGCCTGGAAGTTCGCCTGGGACAGCGGGCAGAAGAGCTGCAAGGTCACGCTGTCCACCGACCGCGGCATGACCGGCTTCGCCGCCAATGCGGACGTCGATTGCCCGAACGACATCTTCATGACCAAGGCGTGGGATGTGTGGGGCAACGACATCGTGCTGCAGAACCATCTCGGCAAGGTCACGGCCCGTCTCCAGCCCGTGGGCAACGGCCAGTATGACGGCACGACCACCGGCGACGGCGCGCCGGTCTCCCTCTCCCGCGGCTGACGTTCCGCCGCCCCTTCCGGCCGCGGATCCGAATGACTGGATTGATCCAGTCATTTCCCATGCACAAACGGGCCCTCATCGCCCCCAAGCGGCGTGAAACGCGGCGCAAGCCCCGCGAAAGCCTGCCGTGCTTGATTAAAAATCGACAACATATCTGAACTGATCAGCCCGACGACTTCGTGCTTTATCGGACGACGCGACGTTTCGACTGTGAGAACTTGAACACAGTCATCGTCACGTTATCGGGAACTGCAAGATAGTTCGTGCGTTAGCGCTCGCGTCGAGCCAATGTAGCTATCGGGAAAGCTGATTGATTCGCTCGATCGATAAGGGGGAATTGTGATGCTGCAGGCAATGAAGGTTACGACCGGGATGGGTTCAACCTCACGCATGCACGAGGCCGAGCCGGCTCGTTCCGGCTTTGCACGCAGCGAGTCGAGCGTGGCCCAGCTTATGTCCCAGCATCTCGATCTGGCCCGCCCGGCCACGGACGCCGAAGCGCTGCGTCTGCTGCGTCAGGCCTTTCCGGGCTCCCCGCTGACGGCGCGGGTCGAGGCTCTCGCCCGCCGCGCGCGCATCTGAGCGTCCGTCCGGCCTGCCGGAAGATCGATCGCCGAGAACGCGCCCCCGGCCGGCCGACGCCCCGCCAGACGCTACTCGACCGAACAAGCCCCGCCGGACAAGCGTCGGTTAGACAAGCTTCGGCCCACCACGTCCCGTCAGCCGCCCCGGCTCATCCGCCTCGGGCGGCTTTTTACGTTGCTGCGGTTCCGTCAGAGGCGCGCCTCAGTTCAGATGCGAGGGGCGTGATTCCGCGTCCGGCGGAACCGGGTGCCCGTCGGGCCCGGCAGCGGCGGCGCGCTTGGCCTGATAGGCCCGCATCTGCCGGGAATAGCGCATCGCCGAGAAGGGCAGCGCCGCGAGATAGCCCACGCACACCACCGACAGCGTCGCCCAGGGCCACGTCACCAGCACGGCGACGGACAGCACCACGACGATGAACAGCGGCATCACCTTGTCGCGCGGAATGCGCGAGCCCAGCCGCTTGCCGGAGAAGGCCGGCAGCTTGGAGACCATCAGCAGCGCGACGCCGAGCGTGAACAGCGCCGCCACCGCCGGGGTGACGACGAGGCGCGGCAGGCCGATGAGTTCCAGATAGATCGGCAGCAGCATGATGAGCGCGCCGGCCGGAGCGGGAATGCCGGTGAAATAGTCGCTGGCGAAAGGCGGCTTGTTGGGGTCCTCCAGCATCACGTTGAAGCGCGCGAGACGCAGCCCGGCGCAGATGGCGAAGGCCAGCGCGGCGATCCAGCCGAGCGAGCCGAGCGCATCGAGCCCCCACATGAAGATGATGAGCGCCGGCGCTACGCCGAAGCACACGAAATCGGACAGGCTGTCCAGTTCCGCGCCGAAGCGGGAGGTGCCCTGCAGCATGCGGGCGAGGCGCCCGTCCATGCCGTCCAGCACCGCGGCGATGACGATGGCGCCCAGCGCCAGCTCCATCCGCCCCTCAAAGGCCATGCGGATGCCGGTGAGGCCGGCGCAGAGCGCCAGCAGCGTCACCACATTGGGTACGAGAAGACGCAGCGGGATCGCCTGGAAGCGGCGGCGCGGCGCTTCGGGAGCGTCCGGGTCGAAGGGCGGGAAGAGATCCGGCATGGCGATCCTCGCGAGACGGCGTGAGGGGCGGACGAAGGCTCAGTCGACGCGGTAGGTGGCTTCGGGGCCGCTGGCATGGGCATCGGCCAGCACGGTCTCGCCGGCGATGGCGCGCTGGCCCTCGGCCACGAGGACGCGCGTGCCCGCCGGCATGTAGACGTCGACCCGCGAACCGAAGCGGATGAGGCCGAAACGCTCGCCCGGCGCCAGGCTCTCGCCCTCGCGCACGAAGCTGACGATGCGACGGGCGATCAGGCCGGCGATCTGCACCACGCCGACCGGACCCAGCGTGGTCTCCAGCACGAGGCCGCTGCGCTCATTGTCGTCGCTCGCCTTGTCCAGCTCGGCATTGAGGAACTTGCCGGGCCGGTAGGCGATGCGGGCGATGCGGCCGGCGATCGGGGCGCGGTTCACGTGCACGTCGAACACGTTCATGAAGATGCACACGCGCGGCAGCGGCAATTCGCCCAGACCCAGCTCCGCCGGCGGCACGGCCGGGCCGACAAGGCAGACGCGGCCATCGGCGGGGGAGACCAGCAGCCCCTCGCGCACCGGCGTCACGCGCTCGGGATCGCGGAAGAAGTAGCAGATCCACACGGTGATCAGCACGCAGATCCAGCCGAGCGGCGGCACCAGCCACAAGAGCAGGGCGGAGACCGCCGCGCCGATGAGGATGAAGGGGTAGCCCTCGCGGTGGATCGGGGCGAGACCGCTGCGGATCGAGTCGAAGATGGTCATGAACCGCTTTCCTAGAGCATTTTCGAGCGAAGTGGTTTCAGGTCGCGTGAAGAAAATGCGGTGTGACAAACCGTTGGAGAAGGTCCGGTGACGTCGTGTTCACCGGGCCTTCTCCAACGCCCGCTCCGGCAGCGGCCCCGGAGAGGTAGGGCCAGCCGGGCGGCACGTCAAATGGAAGCGGCGTGAGCGGCGTCGGGTTCCCCCCGCGCGGGGCGGCCCCGCGGGGACGCGAGGGAACCCGGTGCGGACCTACCGCGGGCCCCTCGCCTACCTCGGGGACCCTGTCGCGTTCAATTCAGGCGGCGGTGCTTTCCGCCGGGCGCGGGGCCGCCAGCGCCCCGATCTCCTGCTTAACGATCTCCTGCGACTCGATCTCCTGCGCGCCGACCTCCTGCGCCTCCGCTTCCTTCAGCGTCTCGCGGGCGCGCTCGGCCTCGCGCTGGCGCTCCCACATGGAGTGGTAGAGGCCGCCCTTGTCCATCAGCTCGCCATGGGTGCCCCGCTCGGCGATGCGGCCCTGTTCCAGCACGATGATCTCGTCGGCCCCCACCACGGTGGAGAGGCGATGGGCGATGACCAGCGTGGTCCGCCCGCGCGAGACGCCGTCCAGCGCATCCTGGATCTCGCGCTCGGTGTGGCTGTCGAGCGCCGAGGTCGCCTCGTCGAGGAGAAGGATCGGCGGGTTCTTCAGGATGGTGCGGGCAATCGCCACGCGCTGCTTCTCGCCGCCGGAGAGCTTCAGCCCGCGCTCGCCCACCTCGGTCGCGTAGCCCTTGGGCGTGCGGCGCACGAAGCCGTCGATCTGCGCCAGCTCGGCGGCGCGCGCCACCTCCGCGTCGCTCGCCCCGGCCCGGCCGTAGCGGATGTTGTAGGCGAGCGTGTCGTTGAACAGCACCGTGTCCTGCGGGACCATGCCGATGGCCGCGCGCAGGCTCTCCTGGCTCACCCGGCGGATGTCCTGCCCGTCAATGGTGATGCGCCCGGCATTCACGTCGTAGAAGCGGAACAGGAGCCGCGAAATGGTCGACTTGCCCGCCCCCGAGGGGCCGACGATCGCCACGGTGCGCCCGGCCGGCACCTCGAAGGACATGCCCTTGAGGATTTCGCGGTCGGGATCGTAGGAAAAGCGCACATCCTCGAAGCGCACCGTGCCGCCGTCGAGCGTCAGCGCCGGCGCGCCGGGGGCGTCCTTGATTTCCGGCGGGCGGGCGAGAATGGCGAACATCGCCTCGATGTCGATCAGCGACTGCTTGATCTCGCGGTAGATCATGCCGAGGAAGTTCAGCGGCTGGTAGAGCTGGATCATCATGGCGTTGACCATGACGAAGGAGCCCACCGACTGCCGTCCCGCGCGGATGTCGAACACGCACAGCGCCATCACGGCGGTCAGGCCCAGCGTGAAGATCGTCGCCTGCCCGGCATTCAGCCAGGCGAGCGAGGTGTGGGTGTGGACGGTGGCGCGCTCATAGCGGGCCATGGAGCGGTCGTAGCGCTCCGCCTCCCATTTCTCCGCGCCGAAATACTTCACCGTCTCGTAGTTGAGCAGGCTGTCGACCGCCTTGGAGTTGGCGTCCGTGTCGCTCTCGTTCATCGCCGCCCGGATGCCCATCCGGTACTCGGTCATGACGAAGGTAAAGAGCGTGTAGGCGCCGATCATCGCCACGGTGGCGAGCGCATAGCGCCAGTCGAACTGCCAGAGCAGCACGCCGATCACCATGGCGAATTCCAGAATCGTCGGCGCGAGGTGGAGCACCAGCATGCGCACGATGGTCTCGATGCCCTCGCGCGAGCGCTCCAGCACCCGCGTCAGCCCGCCGGTCTTGCGCTCCAGATGGAAGCGCAGGGAGAGCGCGTGCATGTGCTCGAAGGTTTCGAGCGCGAGGCGCCGCACGGCATGGATCGCCACCTTGGCGAACAGCCCGTCGCGCCATTGGGTGAGGGCGGCCATGACGATGCGCGAGAAGCCATAGGCCAGTGTCAGCATCACCGGCGCGGCGATGAGGTAGCTCACCGCGTCGCTGGTGATGCGCGCGCCCTCGCCCTCGGCCACCGCGTCGGTCGCCCATTTGAAGATGAAGGGGGTGGAGAGCGTCGCGATCTTGGCGAGCACCAGGAGCAGCAGACCCCAGACGACGCGGGCGCGCAGATCCGCCCGGTCGGCGGGCCACAGATAGGGGCCGAGCCCCCGCAGCGCGACGAGCAGGCTGCCGCGCGGGTTGATCTCGCTGGCTTTTCCCGGCTTCACCGTGGCGGGCTGGGGGGAGAGGGCGTCAGGTGCAGGCACACCTTGGGGTGCGGACATCAGGCTTTCCGTTCAATTCCGGCGCGGGCGCGATCGCGGGGCGAGCGGCCGGCCTCCAAGTTCGGCGCGGGCGGGATGGCGTTCCATCGGGCCCGCGTCAGGTGTCACGTCTCGGCGTCGAGATAGGCGCGAACGCGCCCTAGACCAGAGCGCCCTCCCGCGCCGCAGGGCTGCGTGGGGCGCAGGCGCCCTCCCCCGCGAAACGGGCGAGCAGCGGCCCGAGCTCCCGCGCCAGACTGGCGACGGCGTCCCGGTCGATGCAGTAGCAGGAGCGCGGCCCCTCGATGGTGCCGGTGATCAGCCCCGCCTCCTTCAGCACCTTGAGATGCTGCGAGACGGTGGACTGCGCCAGCGCCAGCCCGCGCACGATGTGCCCGCACTGGCAGCGCTCCACCTCCGCCAGCGCCCGCAGGATCGACAGCCGCGCCGGATGCGCGAGGGCACGCAGGCGCAGCGCGAGCAGTTCATCGTCCGGCGGGTGCGCGGGGGCCAGGGCGGCATCGTCGATCATCGCCATCGTTTATCGCCGATGGACGATGAAGGCAAGGTGACGCCGCCGCACGGAACGCCCCGCCGCACCGCGCATTGCACCCGGCGGCCCGCGGTGTCATCTGAGAGCGATCGGCATCTTGTCGACGTCGCTATTGCAGTGCACCATGGTATCCATGACAAAAATCAAGAGCGTTTGCGTTTATTGCGGGGCGGCCACGGGGGCTGATCCGGTCTATCTCGACGGGGCCATCGAGCTCGGCCGCGCCCTCGCGCAGGAAGACATCCGCCTCATCTATGGCGGCGGCGGCGTCGGGCTGATGGGCGCCACCGCCCGCGCCTGCGCGGAAGCCGGCGGCAAGGTCACCGGCATCATCCCGGATTTCCTGATCGGCCATGAGCAGGCCTTCGAATACGCGCATGAGCTGGTCGTCACCAAGGACATGCATGAGCGCAAGCGGCTGATGTTCGAGCGGGCGGATGCCTTCATCGCCCTGCCCGGCGGCATCGGCACGCTGGAGGAGCTGGTCGAGCAGCTCACCTGGGTGCAGCTCAACCGGCACCGCAAGCCGGTCATGGTGCTCAACATCGCCGGCTTCTGGGACCCGCTGCTGGCGCTGTTCGACCATATGCAGTCCACCGGCTTCGTGAACGTCTCGCGCCCGGTGAAGCTGGAAGTCGCCCACAGCGTGCGCGCCGCCATCACCAAGCTGAACGCGGCGGTAGCCGGTGTCAGCGACGGCGAACTGCACGGCGCGGTCGAGGAGCGCGTGCTCGACCGCATGTGAGCGGCGGGCGGCGCGGCAACGCCGCTGCGATTCGATCCGCGTGCTTCGAGGCTCGCGGACGCGAGCGCTTCAGCATGACGGAACGTTTCATGACGGAACGTTTCTGGCGGCGCATTCCCGCAACACCGTCATCCTGAGGTGCCCGGCGCAGCCGGGCCTCGAAGGATGCTCGCCGGCGCGGCGACTGCCGAGGGTGCCGTCACGACAACGCAGCCGCCGAGCCGCTGCGCGGAGTCCCTCCTGGGTCCCGGATCGGCGCGGCGCTCCGCACCGCTTGTCCGGGAAACGGGGACAGGCGTCGGCAACCCCGTGTCCCGGACGCCTGCAGCGTCAGCGGAAGGCGAGCCGGGACCCAGCGCAAGAACTCGCCGAAGGCGCTTCTTCGGGGAAGCCCCCCAACAAAACGGCTGCGTCGCCTGACATCTAGAGCCGCTGCGCGGAGTCTCCCCTGGGTCCCGGATCAGCGCGGCGCCCCGCGCCGCTTGTCCGGGAAACGGGGACAGGCGTCGGCAACCCCGTGTCC
>JAEZMI010000163.1 GCA_023414975.1 Pseudomonadota bacterium
CCCCCTGGCACGCGCTGCCGCAGGAGGACGTCGCCGCCCGGCTCGGTGCGCCGGTCTCCGGTCTTACCGCCGCCGAGGCCGGAAGCCGCCTCGCCACCCATGGACCGAACGCGCTGCCGGAAGCGAGGGGCCCGTCGCCGCTGCGCCGCTTCCTCGCCCAGTTCAACAACGCGCTGATCTATTTCCTTCTGGCGGGTGCTCTCGCGGCGTTGATGCTCGGCCATAACATCGATGCCGGCGTCATCATCGCCGTGGTGCTGGTGAACGCCGTCGTTGGCTTCGTGCAGGAGGGACGGGCGGAGCGGGCGCTGAGGGCGATCCGCAACATGGTGGCGCCGCACGCCAATGTCGTTCGGGCCGGGCAGCGCCAGAGCATCGCGGCGCGCGATCTCGTGCCCGGCGACATCGTGCTGTTGGAGGCGGGCGATCGCGTGCCGGCCGATACGCGGCTGATCGAGGCACGCGGCATGCTGGTGGACGAGGCGATGCTGACCGGTGAATCGGTGGCGGCGCAGAAGCACGAGCAGCCCGCGCCGCCACAGGCGCCGCTTGGCGACCGGCACTCCATGGCCTTTTCCGGCACGACGGTCGCCGCCGGACAGGGCGCCGGCATCGTCGTCGCGACGGGCGCCCGCACGCAGATCGGCCGCATCGGCACGCTGATGGAAGACGTGGAGCCGGTGGCGACGCCGCTGCTGCGTGCCATCGACGCCTTCGCCCGCCGCTTCACGGGCGTGGTGCTGATCGCCGGCGGTGCGCTCTTCCTCATCGCCGTGCTGTTGCGCGGCTATGGCTGGAGCGAGGCGCTCATGGCCGTGGTGGCGCTCGCGGTCGGCGTGGTACCGGAAGGGCTGCCGGCGGTCATCACCATCACGCTGGCGATCGGCGTGCGCCGCATGGCCCGGCGGAACGCGGTGATCCGCCTTTTGCCGGCGGTGGAGACGCTCGGCGCGACCTCCATCATCTGCTCGGACAAGACCGGCACGCTCACCCGCAACGAGATGACGGCGCGGCGGCTCTTCGTGCCCGGCGGCGGTTCGGGCGAGGTGGCCGCCATCGAGGTCTCCGGCATCGGCTACGCGCCCGAGGGCGAACTGAGCGGGCCGGAAGCCGCGGACGGCCCCGCCGAGGCCTTGATGCGCTGCGGCCTGCTCTGCAACGACGCGCATCTGCGCGGGGAGGACGGCCGCTGGCACGCCGAGGGCGACCCGATGGAGGCGGCGCTGGTGGCGCTCGCCGTGAAAGGCGGGCTCGTTCCCGCGGTCGAGCGTGCGGCGTGGCAGCGGCTCGACGCCATTCCCTTCGATGCCGCCTATCGCTTCATGGCGGTGCTGGTGCGGGGGCACGCGGATGAACAGGTGATTTTCGTGAAGGGCGCGCCCGAAGCGGTGCTGGCGCTCTGCCACGGGGACGGGGAGGCGCGCTGGGGCGCCGCCATCGAGGCGACGGCCCGGCAGGGCGAGCGGCTGCTGGGCTTTGCGGCGAGGCGCCTGACCGATGCCGGTGCCGGGCGGCTGGCCTTCAGCGACCTGGATGGCATGGACTTTCTCGGCCTCATCGGCTTCATCGACCCGCCGCGCCCCGAGGCGATGGCGGCCATTGCCGAGTGCAACACGGCCGGCATCGGCGTGAAGATGATCACCGGCGACCATGGCGCGACCGCTCAGGCCATCGCCCGCCAGCTCGGGCTCGCGGCGAACCCGCGGGTGATGACCGGGGCGGAGGTGGACGCGACGGATGATGAGGCGCTGGTCGGCCGGGCGCGGGAGACTACGGTGTTCGCCCGCACCAGCCCGGAGAACAAGCTGCGCATCGTGCGCGCGCTGCAGACCGCCGGCGCGGTGGTGGCGATGACCGGCGACGGCGTGAACGACGCGCCCGCGCTCAAGCAGGCCGATGTCGGCATCGCCATGGGCCGCAAGGGCACGGAAGCGGCCAAGCAGGCGGCCGAGGTGGTGCTGCTGGACGACAATTTCGCCTCCATCGTCGCGGCGGTGAAAGAGGGGCGGACCGTCTATGACAATGTCCGCAAGATGATCGCCTGGACGCTGCCGACCAATGGCGGCGAGGTGCTGGGCGTCGTCGTCGCGATCCTGATGGGGGCGACCCTGCCCATGTCGCCGGCGCAGATCCTCTGGCTGAACCTCATTCTCAGCGTGACGCTGGGCCTGGCGCTCGCCTTCGAGCCGACCGAACCCGGCACGATGGAGCGCCGGCCGCGCCCGGCGCGGGCGAGCCTGCTCTCGCCCTTCATGGTCTGGCGCATCGCGCTGGTGTCGGTGCTGTTCCTGCTGGCGTCCTTCGCCATTCTGCATCTGGCGCTGGCGCGGGGGCAGGATCTCGCCACCGCCCGTACGCTGGTGGTGAACACCATCGTGGTGATGGAGATCTTCTACCTCTTCAACGTACGCTTTCTGCACACCACGTCCCTGAGCTGGCGCGGGGCGCTCGGCACGCGCGCGGTACTGCTGGCGCTGGCGGGCGTGACGCTGGCGCAGTTTGCCTTCACCTATGCGCCGCCCCTGCAGGCGGTGTTCGACACGCGGCCCGTGAGCATTTCCGACGGGGTGATGGTGGTCGGCGTCGGCGTGCTGCTGATGGTGGTGCTAGAGGGTGAGAAGGCGCTGCTGCGCCGGCTCGGCCTGTTCCGCGGCGAGCTGTGAGGCTCAGAGCCGGCGCACGCTGCGCAGCGGGGTGCCGCCCGCCTCGATGCGGGCGAGCGCCGCCGCGAGCGGCTCGCGCACCACGGACATGAAGAAGGCCGTGGCGTGGAGCAGCGTTTGCGCGTCCTCGACCATGCCCACATGCCCCGGCCAGAACAGCAGATCGCCGCGCCGGAGCGTCGTAAGGTCGCTGTCGAAGGGGACGGCCGCGCCGAGCGCCTTTTCCTGCATGTCGCTGTCGCGCGGACAGGCGATGCCGCAGGCGCCGAGCGCCATCTGCACGAGGCCGGAACAGTCGAGCCCCAGGCTGGAGCGCCCGCCCCAGAGATAGGCCGCGCCGAGATAGCGCGCCGCCGCCGCGACGACATCGCCCTCCACCACATCCAGCGGCGCGAGATGGGCGGTGAAGATGAAGCCGCCTTCCGCCGTGACGCTGAACCGCTCGCGCGCCTCCGTCACCGTGACGCGGCAGCCGAGGGAGAGAAGGGCCTGCGGCGGGAGTTTGATGGAAGGGCCGGGGAAGACCGGCGTGCGCAGCGCCGCGACCTTGTGGGTGGCGCCCGCTGCCGCCGGGGCGAGGGCTTCCGCCGGCAGCCAGCCGACATAGCCGTCCGCGTCGAGCTGGCCCCAGGCCCAGCCCTCCTCGGTGAGTTCGTAGATCGTCGCCGTCTCGCCGAACAGCGCTTCCGTGGTCAGGGGCGCCTCTGGGGACGGCTCCTTGCGCACCGGCGCGGCGGGATGAACAACCCGGTAGGCCGCTCCTTCCGCGTAGCGCGGCGCCTCGACGATGCCGCGCAGGCTGGCGGCGGCGAGATCGGGGCGCGCGGGGGTGAGGCGCAGATCGAGTTCGTTCACGGGAGCCTCAAGGCGTGGGTTATGGCGCGGGCTGTCAGCGCAGATGGCGGGCGACGGCGACCACCTGATCGCCCAGCTTTTCCAGATAGAGCGCGCCGTCAACGGTGCGCTGGATGATGACGTTGCGCTTGTCCGCCTCGTCGCGGCGGCGGGAGACGAGGCCGAGCGCGCCCATCGTATCCAGCGCGCGGGTGATCACGGGCTTCGTGACGCCGAGCCGCGCCGCCAGGCCGCGCACCGTGTGCGGCGGGGCTTCGAGATAGACGCAGAGCAGGATGGCGAGCTGGCGCGGGCTGAGGTCCGGCGCGTCGTCGCGCACCTGCGCGAGCGACAGCTCGTGCAGCAGGCGCAGCGCCTGCGATGGGCGCATCTCGACCGCCATGGTCCGAACCTCGTTGGCCCCGCAACGCTAATCGTTACGGCTGCGGATTGTTCGTACCATGCGGCGCCGCGCGCCAACAATTCCTTAACGCGCGTAACGCTCCGCCAGCAGCGCGTCGAGCGCGCGGATGGTCTGCGCTTCGCCCCCTTCCGGCCGGCCGGGGCGGTTCGACGGGTTCCAGGCATAGATGTCGAGATGCAGCCAGCTTCTCGCCCGCTCGACGAAACGCTGCAGGAACAGCGCGGCGGTGATGGAGCCGGCAAAGCCCCCGCCGGGGGCGTTGTTCATATCCGCGATCGGGCTGTCGAGCATGGACGCATAGGGCCGCCACAGCGGCATGCGCCAGAGCGGATCGGCCTCGGCCGTCGCGTGCCGGGCGAGGTCTGCCGCCAGCGTGTCGTCATCCGTATAGGCGGGGGGAAGCTGCGGGCCGAGCGCCACGCGGGCGGCGCCGGTGAGGGTGGCGAAGTCGATCAGCAGCTCCGGCGCTTCCTCATCCGCCAGCGCGAGCGCGTCGGCGAGGATCAGCCGGCCTTCCGCGTCGGTATTGCCGATCTCGACCGAGAGGCCCTTGCGCGAGGGCAGGATGTCGCCCGGCCGGAAGGACGCGCCGGAGACCGCGTTCTCCACCGCCGGCACGATGAGGCGCAGGCGGATCGGCAGGTTGCGGCTCATGATCATCTGGGCGAGGCCGATGGCGCTCGCCGCGCCGCCCATGTCCTTCTTCATCAGCAGCATGCCGGCCGAGGGCTTGATGTCGAGCCCGCCCGTGTCGAAGGCGACCCCCTTGCCGACCAGCGTGACCTTGGGCGCGCTCTCATCGCCCCACGAGAGGTCGATCAGGCGCGGGGCGCGCGGGCTGGCGCGGCCGACGGCGTGCACCATCGGGAAATTGGCGGCGAGCAGGTCGTCGCCCGCCGTCACCCGCACGCTGCCGCCGAAGCGGGCGGCGAGGGTGCGCACGGCGGCCTCGATCTCCGCCGGGCCGAGGTCGTTGGCGGGCGTGTTGACGAGATCGCGGGTGAGCGTCACCGCTTCCGCCGTGCGCTCCACCTCCGCTTGATCGACGCCATCGGGCACGACCAGGCGGATGGCGGGCTCGCGGCGCTTGCGGTAGCGCGTGAAGCGATACCCGCCGAGCAGCAGGCCGAGGGCGGCAAGGCGCGGGTTTGCCGGCCCGCGTTCCAGCCGGTAGTCGCCGGCGGGCAGCGCGGTGGCGAGCTTGCCGAAGGAGAGCGGGTCGCGCGGGGCATCCTCGCAGCCGAAGAGCACCCCGGCGATGCTGCCGTCGGCGGCCGGCAGGATGAGCAGGGAGCCGGCGTCCGCCTTGAAGCCCGTCGCCTCGCCGAAGGACAGCGCCGGGGCGGGCAGGCCCTTGGCGATCTCGCGCCAGTTCTGCGGGGAGACACACCAGATCGGGCGCGGATGGGCCGCCTGGGCGGCGGTGATCAGCGTGGCGGCCATGATGTTCCCCTCCGATTCGGGCGGCCGTCAGGCGACGGCGAGTTCGAACGCGCCGTTCTCGACCATGTAGACCGCGCCCTGGCGCACGGGCAGGTCCACCGCCTGTTCGGGCGGCATGCCGGCGAGGATATGCAGCATGGCGCGCACGACCCCGCCATGGGTCACCACCACGCTGTCCGTGGTGATCGCGTTGATCGCGCCTAAGACGCGCTCGGTGAGCATGGCATAGCTCTCGCCGCCCGGCGGCACGAAGTTCCACGGGTCGGCCTTGCGCACGGCGACGCTCGCCGGATCGCGCCGGCGCAGCTCGGTCCAGCTATAGCCTTCCCACCGGCCGAAGCCGATTTCCTTCAGCCGCTCGTCCCGCCGGAAATCGTCCGGCGGCAGGCCGAGCTCGGCACGCAGGATCGCCATGGTCTGGGAGGTGCGCCCGAGCGGGCTCGCGACATAATCCAGCCCCGCCGCGCCGCCGGCGAGACGGTCGACCACGCGGGCGGTCTTGGCCGCCTGTTCGCGGCCGAGATCGTTCAGCGGGATATCGTGATGGCCCTGGAGACGGCCGGCGAGATTCCAGTCGGTCTCGCCGTGGCGGACGAGGAAGATGCGGCAGCGGCTCATCGGGCGGGAATGGTCACGGTCTCGGTGTAGGTCCGTCCCATGCGGCCGACCTGCGGATAGGACACCTTCAGCGTGGCGGTGCCGCCGCCGCGCGGCAGCCGCCCGTTGACGAAGACGCGCGTGCCCTGAATGACCCGCCCGAGGCAGAAGGAGGAGCCCGCCTGCACCGCATCGACGGTGAAGTTGCCGTAGTCGGTGGAGAGCTTCACGCCGGGTGTGGCGCTGAGGATGGTGATGGAGGGCGCCTGCTCGGTCTGGCAGCGCGTGTCGGCCGTGCCGGCCGCGAAAACCAGCCGCCCGCCACCGCCGGTCAGCAGGGAGAGGCGCGTGTCGCCGTTCTGGTCGATCGGGGAGACATAGCCGGGGAAGATGGCCCCGCCGGGCCCGAAGATGCGCGGCAGCAGAGGGTATTCCTCCAGCGAGGGCGGCACGCCGCGGTCCTGCGGGCCGGGTGGCGGCTGCACGGTGACGGAGGTCTGCGCTTGCACAGCCGGCGCGACGGCGAGCGCGCCGAGAACAGCCAGAAGGCTGACGGCCGCCGCCAGCGGCGGGAGGCGCCGCCGGGCCGTGGTCGGAGCGGTGTGAGGCTGGGTCATCGCTGTCTCCTTAACCGGGGCCGGAGGCACGTGAGGGTCGGTCAGTCGCGGTCCAGCGTCAGATCCGGCGCCTCGGGGTTCTTCATGCCGACGACATGGTAGCCGGCATCCACGTGATGAATCTCGCCGGTGACGCCGCGCCCGAGGTCCGAGAGCAGGTACATGCCGGTATCGCCCACCTCGTCGATGGTGACGGTGCGGCGGAGCGGGGCGTTCAGCTCGTTCCACTTCAGGATGTAGCGGAAATCGCCGATGCCCGAGGCGGCGAGCGTCTTGATCGGGCCGGCGGAGATGGCGTTGACGCGGATGTTCTTCGGCCCGAGATCGGCCGCGAGGTAGCGTACGCTCGCCTCCAGCGCGGCCTTGGCGACGCCCATGACGTTGTAATGCGGCATCCACTTCTCGGCGCCGTAATAGGTCAGCGTCAGCATGGAGCCGCCATTCGTCATCAGCTTCTCGGCGCGCTGGGCGACCGCGGTGAAGCTGTAGCAGGAGATCAGCATGGTCTTGCTGAAATTGTCGGCGGTGGTGTCGACATAGCGCCCGTCCAGCTCGCTCTTGTCGGAGAAGGCGATGGCGTGGACGAGGAAGTCGAGGCCGCCGAGCTGGCGTTCGGTCTCGGCGAAGACCGCATCGATGGTAGCGGGGTCGGTCACGTCGCAATGACCGACGATCGCGGCATCCAGCTCATTGGCCAGAGGCTCGACCCGCTTCTTCAGCGGCTCGCCCTGGTAGGTGAAGGCGAGCCTGGCGCCCTGAGCATGGACGGCCTTGGCAATGCCCCACGCGATGGAACGGTTATTGGCGACCCCCATCACGAGGCCGCGCTTGCCGTTCATCAACCCAACCGATGCCATGCCCGTCACGCCGTGCTCCGTCCTGTCTCCCACCTTGCGGTGGCGAAGGGTTCCTATCGCACAGCGGCAGGATGCGCTCAAGCGAGGCCATGCGCCCAAGAGAGACTATGCGCTCAAGCGCGGCTATGCGCCCAAAGCGCAGCGCGCGGTCGAGAACGGTGAGCGGCACGATACGGGCCACCGGGAGACGTTGCACGCTCCGCGTGGTCACGGCAGGCGTGGCTCCCTGCGCCGCGCGGACGGGCTCGATCCATCAGCCCCGGCTGCGCGCGCGCATGAACTCTTCCAGCTCGGCGTCGCGCTCGGCCGGCAGGGCGATGCGCACCGTCGCGAGCAGGTCGCCCTCGCCGCCGCCCGGCTTGGGCAGGCCCTTGCCGCGCAGGCGGAAGGTGCGGCCCGAATCGGTCCAGGCCGGAATGGAAAGCTCGACCTCGCCGCCAAGCGTCGGCACCCGCAGCTTGCCGCCGAGCACGGCCTGCGCCAGCGGCAGCGGCACGTCGGCGCGCAGATCCGACCCGTCCACCTTGAACAGCCGGTGCGGGGCATAGGCGACGACGACATAGGCGTCGCCCGGCGTGCCGCCGAAGGCGCTGGGCTCGCCCTGCCCCTTCATGCGCATCCGGTGGCCTTCGGCGACGCGGGCGGGAATCTTGACCTCCATCACCCGTCCGTTCGGCAGGTGCACCTTGACGGGACCGCCATTCACCACCGTTTCCAGCGGCACGGGCACGGTGATGTCGATGTCGTTGCCGCGCGGGGTCTGGCCTCGTCCGCTGCCGCGCGCGCGGCCACGCCCGCCGCCGAGGCCGCTGAGGATGTCGGAGAGGACATCGTCGAAGCCGCCGGCATCATGTGGCCCATGGCCGGAGCGACGCGCGTCGTCCCCGCCGAAGGAGAAGCTCTCGAAGATGGTTTCGCCGCCGGGGCCCTGCTGGAAGCCGCCGCGCCGGAAGCCGCCGCCCCCGCCGGGAAAGCCTTCGAAGCCGCGCGGCTTGCCTTCGGCATCGATCTCGCCGCGATCGAACTTGCCGCGCTTCTCCGGGTCCGACAGGATCTCGTGGGCGGTGTTCAACTCGGCGAACTTGTCCTGCGCCTTCGGATCGTCCTTGTTGGCGTCCGGATGCAGCTTCTTGGCGAGCTTGCGGAAAGCCCGCTTGATGTCGTTCTGGTCGGCGCTGCGGGCAACGCCGAGGATGTCGTAAGGATCACGCATGGATGACACGTCTCGTCCGGCGGTTCCGGCTCCCGCTCATGTAGGTGACGTGTTGCCGCTCTGCAACGGCCGGGGCCGCCGGGACGCGCGGCGAGTCAGCTCCGCTCAAGCAGCCGCGCCTGATCGACCTTCCAGCCGGTCTTGGTGCGGCAGGCCGCGCCCTGAAGCCATTCCTCGCCCGTCTGCTTCACGAAGCTCATGAGGAATTCGCGGCAGGCCCCGCTGCCGCCCGCGGTGCTGAGCGGGGTGACGGTGCCGCGCGTGGCGCTGACATAGTTCTCCCACGGCACGCTCGGGGCGGCGTCCTTTTCCACCAGCGCCTCGGCGAGCGCCTTGCGCGCCGCCGCCCAGTCCTCGGGCGCGACGCCCTTCGGCACGGGCTCGGAGGCATAGGCCGCCGGCGCGGCGGGAATGGAGCCGGTCGCCATCGGGTCGAGGGAGGCGGTGCCCGAGCAGCCGGCAAGGGCGAGGGCGACCACGACGAAGGATGCGGTGCAAGACGCTGTGCGAAGCGGCCGGGCATGCGTATATGAAGCCGGGATGCGCGCCGCCGCAATCGACGCCGTCTGTCGCCGCCTTAGGAACATTGTCGGGCCCTCGGGTCCAATCGTCGAGACTGCCCTTATGGAAGCGCGTGAAGAGTTAACATCCGGTGATTTCACCGAGGCCGCCGAGCCCTTTCAGCTCTTCGAGACGTGGTTCGCGCAGGCGGCGGCCAGCGAGCCGAACGATCCCAGCGCGATGGCGCTGGCGACCGTCGACGCCGACGGGCTGCCGGATGTGCGCATGGTGCTGCTGAACGCCCGCGACGACCGCGGCTTCGTGTTCTTCACCAACTCCAACAGCGCCAAGGGGCAGGAGCTCGCGGGCACTCCGAAGGCCGCGGCGGTGTTCCACTGGAAGTCGCTGCGCCGGCAGATCCGCGTGCGCGGGCCGGTGGAGATGGTGAGCGCGGCGGAGGCCGACGCCTATTTCGCCAGCCGCCCGCGCCTCTCGCAGATCGGCTCCTGGGCGAGCCAGCAGTCGAGCCCGCTGGAAGGGCGCTTCGCGCTGGAGGCGGCGGTGGCGAAGTTCACCGCCAAGCACGCCATCGGCGACGTACCCCGCCCGCCGCACTGGAACGGATATCGCATCCGCCCGGTGCAGATCGAGTTCTGGCACGACCGGCCTTTCCGCCTGCACGACCGCATCGTCTTTCACCGCGACACGCCGCAGGCGCAGGGGTGGAGCCGGACGCGGCTCTATCCGTGAGGCGTCCGCACGAAGGTCCCATATCCGCGGTGCGACGGATGCGACCCGGCCGCGCTAGAGCATGCTCTATCATCGCGTTGGAAGGCGATTCACCGACCGTAGGGATCCAATCGGATCGGATCGCGCTCTTTGTCCTGACACCCGTCCCGAGCTGAGATAAGACTGCCGCATGATCAAGGGATCGAACCAGCCTCGCCGCACCCTGCTGCTTACCGGCGCCTCGCGCGGGATCGGCCACGCCACCGTCAAGCGGTTCTCCGCCGCGGGCTGGCGGGTGATCACCTGCTCGCGCCACTCCTTTCCCGAGAACTGCCCGTGGGAGATGGGGCCGGAGGACCATATCCAGGTCGATCTGTCCGATCCCGAGGACACGCTGCGCGCGGTGGACGAGATCAAGAGCCGGCTCGCGAATGGCGAGCTGCACGCGCTGGTGAACAATGCCGGCATCTCTCCCAAGGGGCCGGGCGGCTCGCGGCTGAGCACGCTCAACACCCCGCAGGAGGCGTGGCACAAGGTCTTCCAGGTCAATCTCTTCGCGCCGATCCTGCTAGCGCGCGGCCTCCTGGAGGAGCTGAAGCGCACCCATGGCGCCGTGGTGAACGTCACCTCGATCGCGGGCTCGCGGGTGCACCCCTTCGCGCGCGCGGCCTATGCCACCTCCAAGGCGGCGCTGGCCGGGCTGACCCGCGAGATGGCCTCCGACTTCGGCCCGCTGGGCGTGCGGGTGAACGCGATCGCCCCCGGCGAGATCGACACCTCGATCCTCTCCCCCGGCACGGAGAAGATCGTCGAGCAGATTCCGATGCAGCGGCTCGGCACCCCCGACGAGGTGGCGAAGATCATCTATGTGCTGTGCACGGAGACGTCGTCCTACCTCAACGGTGCCGAAATCCACATCAATGGCGGCCAGCACGTCTGACGCTCAGAGCCAGCGGCGCCATTTGAAGATCCAGTAGGGCACGATCGCCGCCGTCAGCATGGCGATGAGCGCCGCCGGGTAGCCCCAGCGCCAGGCGAGCTCCGGCATGTGCTGGAAGTTCATGCCGTAGATCGAGGCGATGAGCGTCGGCGGCATGAGCACCACCGACAGCACCGCGAAGATCTTGATGATGTTGTTCTGCTCGATGCTGACGAGGCCCAGCGTCGCGTCGAGCAGGAAGGTGATCTTGTCGCCGAGATAGCTCACATGGTCGGTGAGCGAGGTGGCGTCGCGCTGGAGGCTCTTCAGCGCCGCCTTCTGGTCCTTGGTCAGGGCCTTCGTTTCGCTCTCGGCGGCGAGGAAGGTGAAGATGCGCGCCATGCTGACGAGGCTCTCGCGCACCTTGGAGCCGAGGTCGCCGAGCTGGGCGATTTCCGCGAGGAGGGCGCGGTAGCGGGCGTTCTGGTCGGTGCGGGTCTGCCGGTCGAAGATGCGGGCGGACAGCGCCTCGATATCCGCGCTCAGCCGCTCGATGATGTCGGCGGCGCGGTCGACGATGGTGTCGAGCAACTCCATCAGCACCCGCTCGCCGGTGATCTCCTCCGGGCAGCCCCGGCCGAGTTCGGCGGCGATGAGGCGGAAAGGTTTGGGCTCGTCATAGCGCAGCGTCACCAGCCGATGGTCGGAGAGGATGAAGGTGACGGGCGAGAGGGTCGGGCGTTCGTCCTCGGAATGGCAGACCAGGCTGCCGGTCAGATAGATCGTGCCGTTCTCCAGCCGCAGCCGGCTCGACGGCTCGATCTCGATCATTTCGTCGCGTGTGGGAATGGACAGGCCGAGCGCGGTCTCCACCTGCCGGTCCTCGCCATTGGCGGGGCGCAGCAGGTCGATCCACACGGCGTCCGTCGGCAGCGGCACATCGGGGGGAACGTCCACGCCGGTCAGGGCGCCGTCGCGCGGGCAATAGGCCGTGATCATGAACGTCTCCCGATACCTTGCGACACGGCGCCGTGCGACGGCCGGCTGCGGTCCCCGGCAGAGCCCGCTCCGACCGCCTGCACCGCAAGCGGGTCGGATCGGATCGCCCTCTAAGTCGGGAAGGCCGCAGCCGGTTTCATCGCGTTCTATATCAGCGTCGCGTCATCCGGTCGCGCGGCGCCGGAAGGCGCCGGGAGATGGGGTGGCGTCGGTGAGGGGAGTGCTGGCGGACGAGCTCGTCCCGGCCCTGAGGCCGGCGGCAATCAGGCCGCGAAATATTCGATGTCGCGAAGGGTTACGACTTTGGCGTCACCATCGGTCCGCGCCACACCCGCATTGGGGGCATCGGACACCGTCTTCTTGTCAGAGGCATAACGCGCCGCGGCCGCGACCGCGGAAATGCCGATTTCACGCCAATGCGCGCTTTGCTCCGAGCGGTCCCAGCGGTCGCTCGGCCGGCTTTGGGGGGCCGGCTTGTCCTCGGTAGACATGACTTCCTCCAGATGTGTGCCACCCGCTCATCGGGCGCTGCCGACGAAATGACCGTCGACTGCGACAAAAATAAGCAAAATCGGGGTCGCCGATAAGGCTCTTGACGCAACGGAGGGGGAAGAACGGAAGTTTTGGATCGCTTCCAGCAAAAGTGAGCTTTTTGAGCAACAATTTCGTGCGGCCTGATGCTGCCCCTCATGTGGCCCCTTCAAGGCGGAACCAAGTTCGGTTAATCGACAATCAATAGTGAAGCCGCACGCTCGAGGCGTGCAATTGATTCGGAGCATTGACAAATGACTTTGCGCGGGGCGGCAGTTGTCCTGTTTGCGCTTCTCGTGGGTGCTTGCACCAGCGTGGAGCGCCAGCCGGCGCCGACGGCGTCTTTGACGCCGCGGGACAAGCAGCTTCTGGCCAATGCGCCGTACCAGAAGGTGCTGCCGCCGGACATTTACCAGCGCTCGATCGTCGACTATGCCGGCACCGAGAAGCCGGGCACCATCGTCGTCGACACCGACAAGAAGTATCTCTACTTCGTGCAGGACAACGGCAAGGCCATCCGCTACGGCGTGACGGTCGGCGAGGAAGGGCTGGCGTTCAAGGGCGAGGCCAAGGTGGGCCGCAAGGCTGAATGGCCGACCTGGACCCCGACCCCCGAGATCAAGCAGCGTCTCGCCGGGGTGCCGAACTTCGTCGGCCCCGGCCCGCACAACCCGATGGGTGCCCGCGCGCTCTATCTCTACCAGGGCAACAAGGACACGCTGTTCCGCATTCACGGAACCAACCAGCCCGAATATATCGGCCAGGCGATCTCCTCGGGCTGCATCCGTATGCTGAACGAGGACGTGATCGACCTCTACACCCGCGTGCCGCCGGGCACCGAAGTCGTGGTGCTCTGAGCCTTCGCTCCGGGCCTCCGCTCCGGGCCTTTCCCGATCCGACGAAAAAGGGCGCTGCCGCAGGCAGCGCCCTTTTCCATGCTCCGTGGCCTAATCCGGCGATCTTCGGTGGAAAGCCTGATTTTTAGGGTGACTTCCCTATATCTTGGGGTAATTCCACAGAAAATTCTCCCACATCTAGTGTTTCGACAGACTTCGTGGCATCAGGATGATATTATGTTGACGAGGTTCCCGGAGCAAGACGCACCGCCGCAACGGTTGCGTCGTCCTCCCCGTTCCGGGCTCCCAGCTCCAGAATCCCTGCTGCCAGCTCCCCGGGCGGCATGGAGTCGAGCCGCTTCATCCGGCGCAGGGCAGCCTCTCCGTCCACGCCGTCGCTGACAAGAATCAGCACCTCCCCCCGACGCAGGGACAGCCGCTCTGCCGTCTCCCGGACATCCTTCACGGACAGTCCCGGAGGCGGTCCGGCTGTCCCGATTTTTTC
>JAEZMI010000203.1 GCA_023414975.1 Pseudomonadota bacterium
CCCCAGGCCTAGCCGGCGGCCAACCCGGCGCGCCGCAGCTCCGGTCCCGCCGCCGACGGCCTGTTCGAGCGCGGGCGCGGGAGGCGCGCTGGCCGGCGGGCGCCTCTCGCGGCACTTGCCCGCCCCCGCGCCATGCGTATAGTCCGGCGCCTCGAATTCATTGCCTCTCTCGTGCGGAATCCTTCGACATGGCTGACGTCAAGCGCGTGGTCCTCGCCTATTCGGGCGGTCTCGACACCTCGGTGATCCTGAAATGGCTGCAGACCACCTATGGCTGCGAGGTGGTGACGTTCACCGCTGATCTCGGCCAGGGCGAGGAACTGGAGCCCGCGCGCAAGAAGGCGGAAATGCTGGGCATCAAGCCCGAGCACATCTTCATCGAGGATGTGCGCGAGGAGTTCGTGCGCGACTACGTGTTCCCGATGTTCCGGGCCAACGCGCTCTATGAGGGCCAGTATCTGCTCGGCACCTCCATCGCCCGCCCGCTCATCGCCAAGAAGCAGATCGAGATCGCCCGCAAGGTCGGGGCCGACGCCGTTTCCCACGGCGCCACCGGCAAGGGCAACGACCAGGTCCGCTTCGAGCTGAGCTATTACGCGCTGGAGCCGGAGATCAAGATCATCGCACCGTGGCGCGAATGGGACCTGCGCTCGCGCGAGATGCTGATCGCCTTCGCCGAAAGCCACCAGATTCCGATCGCCAAGGACAAGCGCGGCGAAGCCCCGTTCTCGGTCGACGCGAACCTGCTGCACTCCTCCTCCGAGGGCAAGGTGCTGGAAGACCCGGCCATCGAGGCGCCCGAGATGGTGTATATGCGCACCATCGCGCCCGAGGACGCGCCGGACAAGGCGACCTACATCACCATCGATTTCGAGAAGGGCGATGCCGTCGCCATCGACGGCGAGGCGCTCTCCCCGGCGAGCCTGCTCACCCGCCTCAACGCCCTCGGCAAGGAGAACGGCATCGGCCGGCTCGACCTCGTCGAGAACCGTTTCGTCGGCATGAAGTCGCGCGGCGTCTACGAGACGCCCGGCGGCACGATCCTGATCGCCGCCCATCGCGGCATCGAGAGCATCACGCTCGACCGCGGCGCGGCCCATCTCAAGGACGAGCTGATGCCGCGCTATGCCGAGCTGATCTATAATGGCTTCTGGTTCTCGCCCGAGCGCGAGATGCTGCAGGCGCTGATCGACAAGAGCCAGGAACTGGTGACGGGCCGCGTGCGGCTGAAGCTCTACAAGGGCAATGTCGCCGTCGTCGGCCGCGAGAGCCCCTATTCGCTCTACAACCAGGACCTGGTGACCTTCGAGGAAGGCGCGGTCGCCTATGATCACCGCGACGCGGCGGGCTTCATCAAGCTCAACGCGCTGCGCCTGCGCACGCTGGCGAACCGCGACCGCAAGGTCGGCCGCTAGAGGCTGCGCTGACTGGCTTGTGCCGGCCGGCCCGCATCGGCCGGCCTGCATCGCGGGCCGGTCGGATCACGCATCCTCGCCCGCAGACTCAGGTCGCGATGCCCCGGCCGGATCGATCCCATCCGGCCGCGTCGCGTTTCAAGGCACAGACGGTCCGGTTCCGCGAACCCGACCCGCCGCTCGCCGGGCCAGTCGCCGCCCGCTTGTTGCGCTAAAAGTCACATGCCGAACGGGTGGTTCGCGCCGTTCGCACGGCGGCGCGGGCGAGCCGCGGGCCGGAAGCTCAGCCGTTCCAGCCGAAGGCGAGCTTTTCCAGGGTTCGGCCGCCGAAGGCTTCCGACGAGCGCGCCACGCGGCTGCCGCCCAGCGCCTTGTAGAAGCCGAGCGCCGGCTCGTTCTCGGCGAGCGCCCATACGGCGAGGCCGTCGAAGCCGGCGCTCGCCAGTTCCTTGCGCGCATCCTCGAAGAGGCGCCGGCCGAAGCCGAGGCCCTGATATTCCGGCCGCAGGTAAAGCTCGTAGATCTCGCCTTCATAAGGCAGGCCGCGCGCGCGGTTGCGCCCGACATTGGCATAGCCCGCCACGGCGTCGCCGAAGGTCAGCACCAGGACGCGGGAGCCGCGCCGGATCGCGGTCTCCCACCAGAGGGGGCCGCGGCGCTGGATCATCTTCTCCAGCTCCATGCCGGGAATCAGGCCGCGATAGGTCGCGCGCCACGCCGAATCATGGATATCGGCGACGTCCGCAGCATCAGCCGGGCGAGCCCGGCGCGTCTCGACAAGAAGCGTGCTCATCTCCCCTATCGCAGCAAAACCGCTTCGCCGGATCAAGGGGGTTGACGCCAGAATGCACGAAGCAATTGCGTGAGCGTTGCCGGCGCGCCACGCCGATACCGCCGGCGGGGCGGGAATGCCGCACGCGGGGTCCGGCGGCGGACTTGGCGCCGAACTTGGCGCCGAACTTGGCGGCGGACGGGAAGCCGGCGGTGAGCGTGGCTTCCCGAGGCCGGAGCCGGGGGCGTCAGACGCCCTCGGCTTCCTTGCGGCGCTCCTCGCGCTTGCGCTCGTTCGGGTCGAGCAGGCGCTTGCGCAGGCGGATCGACTTCGGCGTCACCTCGACCAGCTCGTCATCCTGAATCCACGCCAGCGCGCGCTCCAGCGTCATGCGGATCGGCGGGGTGAGGCGCACGGCCTCGTCCTTGGAGGTGGTGCGGATGTTGGTGAGCTTCTTGCCCTTGAGGACGTTGACCTCGAGGTCGTTGTCGCGGCTGTGGATGCCGATCAGCATGCCCTGATAGACCTTCCAGCCGGGCG
>JAEZMI010000207.1 GCA_023414975.1 Pseudomonadota bacterium
CTTCGGGCGGCCCTGCACCACCAACCCGACCATTGCCCGCCTGGCCCGGCTGTATGAATGCCCGGTGCACGGCGTGCGCGTCATCCGCCTGCCGGAGGGACGTTTCCGCATCCAGTGCACCCCGGCCCTCGACCTGCCGCGCGACGCCGCCGGCAAGATCGACGTGGACGGCTCCATGCAAATGATCACCTCGGTCGTCGAGGGCTGGATCCGCGAGCATCCCGAGCAATGGACCTGGTTCTACCGCCGCTGGCGGATTTGACCGCGCCGCCTCGCCGGATCTGAGCCGCCTGAAAGGCGACCCATTCGGAGGTCCGGGCGCCTTTCTTACGCGCCGAGGCTCATGCGGGTGCGCGGATCTCTAGCCAATTCGCTCATCATCACCGCGACCTCGTCAAGCGCCGGCCCGTCCAGGTCGCGCAGCGGCGCCCGCACCTTGCCGCCGTCGAAGCCGCGCAGGTTCATCGCCGCCTTCACCATCTGCGGCTGACCGTGCTTACGGGCGAGCGCGCGGAACGCATACCAGGCTCGATTCAGCTCACGGGCGGTGGCGGCATCGCCTGCCTCCAGTGCGCGGAAGGTTGCCAGGATCAGCTCCGGCAGAGCGCAGGAATTGGTCGAGGAGATGCCGTCAAAGCCCGCCATCATCGGGCCGAGGAAAGCAAGGTCAGAGGCGCAGAACAGCTTGATGCGCCCGCCCAGCCGGTTGGCGATTCGGTCGATCGGCGTCACCGAGAGGTCGCCCTGCTTGATGCCGACGACGCCCTCGATGTCGGCGAGCTGCTCGACAAGGTCGGGCTGCAAGGTGATGCCGATGCCCGGCGCGTTGTAGATCAGGATGCCGGTCTTCGACAGCGGCGCCATGTCCTTGAAGAAGGCGATGATCTGGCCGTCCGTGACTTCCGAGACATAGGGCGGCGTGACCATCGGCAGACCGCCGAGATCGCCCGCCAGCGCCGTCAGATCGCGCACGCTACGGGCGTCCGAGCCGGCCGAGCACAGCATGACCGGCACCCGGTCGCCGACCACCGCCATCACGCGACGGAAAAGATCGGCCCGCTCATCGACCGACATGGCGGGGAATTCGCCATAGGTGCCGCCGATAAGGATGCCGTCATAACCGAGGCCGATCACCCGTTCGACGGAACGGGCAAGGCCCGCCGTTTCGATGGAGCCATCCGCCGCGAAGGGCGTCACGGTGATGTTGAAAATGCCACCCAGGCGGGCGCGGCACTCGGCGATGTCTTTCATGGGAAGGCCTTTCAGCAGGCGTATTAAGAGGCATGGCGAACACGCGTCCGCTCTGCCTCAATGTGACGTTAGGGGCGCATCCGCCTCGGGAGTTGCGCCGGCAGGGGAGGCAACTCAGGCGGCGACCTGAAGCATGGCGCGGTCTAGCGTGCCGAGAACCCGGCACCCGGTCTCGGTGACGACGATGGTCTCGCTCACACCCACGGTGAAGCGGCCGTAGATGCGCAGCGCCGGCGGCAGGTGGAAGGCCATGCCGGGCCGGAGCTCCGTCTTCACGCCGGCGTTCAGGCTGAGAATGCCGCCCTCGCCCCAATCCGGCGCGAAGGAGATGCCGACGCTGTAACCAAGCCGCTTGCGGAAATTGTCGGTGTAGCCGGCGGCATCGATCACCTTCTGGCAGGCGATGTGCGGCACCTCGCAGGCCTCGCCCGGCTTGATCGCGTCGAGCGAGACGGCGAGCGCCTCCTGACACACCATCATCATCTCGACCGCTTCGACTGGCGGTGTGCCGATCCAGGCGGAGCGCATCAGCGCGGCGTGGTAGCGGTCATGCACGGCGGCCATCTCGATAAAGGCGGCATCACCCGAGGCCAGTTCCCGCCGCTTCCAGGTGCCATGCGGCACGCCGGAGCGGGGCCCCGAGGAGACGAGCGGCTCCATGCCCATATATTCCGAGCCGGCGGCGATCGCCGCGCCCATCATGGCCGCGACGAGGTCGTTCTCGCTGTTGCCAACGCGCATGGCAGCGAGGCCCGCCTTCATGCCGGCATCGACATAGGTCGCGGCACGCACCAGCTTTTCCACTTCCAGCGGCGACTTCACCATGCGCAGCTTCTCCACCACGCCGGCCGCGTCATGCACCGTGCCGAGCGCGGCGAGCAGCGCCTCGTAGGTGGTGATCGGCAGGAACCAGCCGCGCTTGTCGATGCCGACGCGCTTGCCCTTCAGCCCCTTGGCCTCAAGCTGCGCGACGAGGAAGCGCACCGGCTCGTCCGTATCCTGATAGATCGCGGCGTCGGTGATGAAAGTGTTGGCGACGAAGTTGAAATATTCGAGCTGGCGGACGATGAAGACCGGGTCGCCCTCCACCGGCAGCACCAGCGCCTGGAAGGTGTAATAGCCCGGCGTCTGCTGCCCGGTGAGGTAGAAGATGTTCTCCGGGCCAGTGACGACCATGGCGTCGAGGCCGGCCGCGACCAGCCCCTCGCGGGCGCGGGCGACGCGGGCGTCGTATTCGGCTTTCGGGAAGGCCGATTCCTGTCCCTGAACCACGCTGCTGATGGCGGTCATGTCACGAGAACTCCTTGATGAGATGCGTGGCGTTCGCATCGAAGGTCAGGCCGAGGCCCGGCAGGGCCGGGGCGACGACGCGGCCATCGGCATAGGTGAGGCCGCGGGCGGGATCGTTGGTGAGGCCGTCGGCGCCGTAGAGTTCGGCGAAGCGCGGACCGGCGGCGAGCGCCACATGCAGGGCCGCAGCGGTCGCGAGGCCGCCCTCGTTCATCTGGCCGATCATGAAGGGCACGCCAGCGACGCGGAGATGGCGTGCGGCGGCGAGCGTGGGCGCGATGCCGCCGAGCTTCACCAGCTTCAGATGCGCCATCAGGCCGTTGCCGCTTGCGGCGATGCGGTCTACCTCGTCGAGGCCCTTTACGCTTTCGTCCAGCATGATCGGCAGCGGGCTGACGCGGGCGAGGCGGTCGAGCGCGGCCCAATCGCCGGGCGCAATGGGCTGCTCGACATAGGCGAGGTCATGCGCGGCGAGAGCCGCGAGATGGCCGCGCGCGGCGCCTTCGCTCCAGGCGCCATTGGCGTCGGCCGCGATCTTCACGGCCTCCCCGAAGCGCGCCCGCAGTAGTGCGATACGACGCAGATCCTCGCCGATGTCCCCGTTGCCAATACGCACCTTCAGGTCGCGGAAGCCGCGCGCGACATAGGCCTCGGCCCGGGCGATGAAGGTGACCTCATCCGAGACGAACAGGGTCTGGTTGGTGGCGTGAGCGAGAGCCGTTTCCGCCGTCGCGCCGAGAAAGCGGGCGAGCGGCAAGCCGGCGCGCTTCGCGGTGCGGTCATGCAGCGCGCCGTCGATCAGCATCCGTACCGGCGCGCTGGCGGCGCGAAAGGCCGCCGGCGGCTCGGCCAGGAGGGCAGCGGCGTCCGGGCTGAAATCCAGCGCGCCGACGACGTCGACCGCTTCTGCCAGCACCTGCTCGGGGTCGAGGCCGTTGAGATAGGCGATGTTCAGACGCACCTCGCCCACCGCGACCGTCTCGCCGTCGTCGAGGCGCAGATAAAGCGCGTCCAGCCCGGCGATGCGGCCGGAGGAGGCGGTATGGAGCACCAGCCCCCCGCCATAGGTCAGCAGCGCGCGATGAAGCGAAGCCCGCATCTCAGGCGCTCAGCATGGTACGGGCGATGTCGCGATAGATCAGCGCCGAGAGCTCGAACTCATCCACCGGCACGAACTCGTCCGCCTTGTGGGCGACGGCGAGCGAGCCGGGGCCGATCACCACGCCTTCCGCACCCGCGGAGCGGAAATGCACGAGGTCGCAGGCGCCCTGGAAGCCGAAGGGCCCGGCCTCGCTGATGCCGTGGGCGCGGCAGGCGGCAAGGCTGGCCTGCACGATGGGGCTCTCCGGTGCGGTCTCGGTGGCGCCGCCGGTGGTCGGCTTCCACTCAAGAATTTCCGCCCGTAGCCCGAAGCGCCGATGTGCTTCCGTGAGCAGCGCCGCGATGTCGGCCTTTACCGCCGCCTCGTCCTCGCCGGGCACGAGCCGGCGGTCGAGCAGCAGGTCGCAGGCGCCGGGCAGCACATTGTCGGCATGCCCGCCCTGAATGCGGGTCACGGTGAGGCTGGCGCCGCCCACCAGCGGGTGGGCGCGGTGGCGCACATCGCTTTCATGGGTTTCGGCGACGAGCGCCAGCAATTGCCCCGCCCGCAACACCGCGTTCTCGCCCAGATGCGGCGAGCCGGAATGGGCAGGCACGCCCAACACCCGCACCAGCGGGCGCAGGCTGCCCTTATGGGCGGAATAGACGGTGTTTGAGGTCGGCTCGCCCACGACGGCAAAGTCGATGGTCGGCTTGCGGGAGGCGTAGAGCTTGGCGCCTTCGCTGGCGACTTCCTCGTCGGCGACGAAGACAGCGAGCAGCGTCCCGGACCAGTTCGCCCGGTTGGCGGCGAGAAGGCGCACCGCCTCCAGCATGGCGGCGAGCGGGCCCTTGCAGTCGCAGGCCCCGCGGCCGAACAGCTTGCCGCCCTCGGCGCGCAGCACGAAGGGGTCGGAACTCCAGCCCTCGCCGGCCGGCACCACGTCCATATGGGTGTTGAAGGCGAAGACCGGGCCGGGACCGTTGACCAGTCTGGCTTCGACATTCACCCGGCCGGGCTTGTACTCGTCGAGGCTGACCTCGAAGCCCAGCGGCGCGAGCACATCGCGAATGTAATGGGCGACCTCGATTTCGCAGCCGGCCGGGTTCTCGCTGCGGATGGCGACGAGATCGGCCAGCGCGCGCGTCATGCGGGCGGCATCGAGGGCGGGGGCGGACACCATGAGGGGCACTCGTCAGTGAAGGATCTGGTCGAGGAAGCGGCGAGCGCGCTCATTGACGGAGCCGCCGAAGAAGGCGTCGCTCGCGGCGGTCTCGACGATCTGACCGTTCTCCATGAACACGATCCTGTCGGCGGCCCGGCGGGCGAAGCCCATCTCATGGGTGACGACGAGGCTGGTCATGCCCTCAGCCGAGAGCTCGGCCATGACGTCGAGCACCTCGCGGATCATTTCCGGGTCCAACGCCGAGGTCGGTTCGTCATAGAGCATGAGCTTCGGCTTCATCGCCAGCGCGCGGGCAATGGCCACACGCTGCTGCTGACCGCCCGAGAGTTCGTCCGGGAAAGCGTCGGCCTTGTCGGGAATGCGCACCTTGCCGAGCAGTTCAAGCGCGAGATCATGCGCGTCGGCGCGCGACACGCCGTTCACCTTCATCGGCGCGAGCATGATGTTCTCGGCAGCGGAGAGGTGCTGGAACAGCTCGAAATTCTGGAACACCATGCCGATGTCGCGGCGGATGCGGGCGGCGTGCTTGCGTTCGCGGGTGATGTTCGCGCCCTCGAAAAAGATGTCACCGCCATCGGTCGGCTCCAGCAGGTTCACGCAGCGCAGCAGCGTCGACTTGCCCGAGCCGGACGGACCGATGAGAACGACCGTCTCCCCGCTCGCGACGTCCAGCGAGCAGCCTTTCAGCGCGTGGAAGCTGCCGAAATGCTTGTCGATGCCGATGATCTCGAGCAGCTTCCGGCCGGTAGGGGAAATGGGCGCGGCGGGCGTGGGGTCAGCGGACATCGGCGCTCTCCGTGGCCAGCAGAAGCCGGTCGACAAGCGGGCGCTTCTCGCGGCGGCGGTGCTTCTTGGGGTCGAGGCTGCGCTCCATCATTGCCTGCAGAACCATGAAGATGGTGGTGAGCGCGAGGTAGTAGACGCCGGCGGCGGTCAGCGCCTCCAGATAGCGGAAGGAGGCGCTGGCGGTCTGGTTGGCGACCAGCAGCAATTCCTCGACGGCGATCACCGAAACCAGCGCGCTGGTCTTCAGCATGCCGATCATCTGGTTGCCCATGGGTGGCAGCACGATGCGCGCGGCCTGCGGCAGCACGATCCAGCGCATCACCTGCCCGGTGGTGAGGCCGAGGGCGAGCCCGGCGGTGCGCTGGCCCTTCTTCACGGCATCCAGGCCCGAGCGCAGGATCTCCGCCATAAAGGCCCCCTCGTTCAAAGCGAGGGCGATCACCGCGCTCAGAAAGGCCGACAGGCGAATACCGAAGGTCGGCAGCACATTGTAGATGAAGATGATCTGGAACAGCACTGGTGTGCCGCGGAACAGCCAGACATAGATCAGCGTGAAGATCTGCAGGGGACGTATCCGCGTCTCCTGCAGCAGGGCGATGACGAGGCCGGTCAGCACGCCGAAGAACAGCGCCGTCACGGTGATGAGCAGCGTCAGCAACGCGCCGTGGAAGAAGGCGGGGGAGACAATGTAGTCGAGGACGATATCGAACGACATCATGCGCGTCTCTCCGTGGGCTGGCGGCCTCGATAGCGGGCCGGGCGATCAGTTGAAGATCGACACCGAGGCCGGCAGGCTCCACTTCTTGATCAGCGCCGCATAGGTCCCGTCGGCGACGATTTCCTTCAGCGCGGCCTTCAGCGCCTCCTGCATCGCGGTGTCCCCCTTGCGGGTGGCCATGCCGATCGAGGTGTTGGATTCGAACTCGGTGCCGGCGGTCTCGAAGACGCCCGGCATCTTCTGCAGGATCTCCGCCGCGCCGGGGGTGGAGTCGTAATAGGCGTCGGCGCGGCCCTGGCCTAGCGCCAGCGCGGAATCCTGCGCGGTCGGGAAGGTGAGCACTTGCACGGCAGGCAGGCCCTTGTCCTTGCAGTTCTTGTCGTCGGCGCGGGCCTGGCTTTCCTGAATACCGCCCAGCGTCACGGCGATGCTCTTGCCGCACAGACTCTCGTCGCGGCCGGTGATCTTGGCGGGGTTGCCGGCCTTCACCATCACCATATTGCCGATCTTCAGATAGGGCACGAAGTCGACCTGCTCGGCACGGGCCGGGTTCATGTACATGGCCGAGTTGATGATATCGATGCGGCCACCCTGCAGGGCGGGAATGAGACCCTTGAACTCCATGTTCATCGCCTTGGGCGTAGCGCCGAGCTTTTTGCCGAGCGCCTCGATCATGTCGATGTCGAAGCCGGTAAGCTTGCTATCCTTCTGGAATTCAAAGGGCGCGAAGGTCGCGGCGACGCCATAGGTGAGAGCGCCGGCCTCGACGAGACCGGCCTTGGGCAGCTCGGCCGCCGCGGCGGCATGCATCAAGCCGAGTGGGAGAACGATCGCGGCAACCACTTTGCGGAACATGCGAATCCCCTGTGTGATCTGGAGGAGGACAAATGGGTCGGCACTGATTGCACTAATTGATGCGATTTATACAAAATGTGCACGGCGCTTGAGTCAAGCTTTGGCTACTCCTTGAGCTGCACAAACTATAGGCGACTATTGCTTAAGATCTGGCATCTTAGAGGTTCGTGCGACCAGGTTGACAGCTCACCTGCGCCAAGACCGCTTCTGCCAGCTTGTCGAAACGTCAATTGATATTGTATGGATCGAAATAATTCATACAATTCAGGTGCTTTATGACGCGTACGTCACGTCCGAACAGGGTCCGCCTGGCGAACCAGATCCTGGAGACCATCCGGGGCGGCCGCTTCGAGGTCGGCCACCATCTGCGCGAGCAGCAGATGGGGGACCTGCTGCAGGTCTCGCGGACGCCGGTGCGTGCGGCGCTGGCGCTGCTCGCCGAGCACGGCGTGGTCGAGGCCCGGCGCAATCAGGGCTTCTTCCTCAAGGCGACGCCGGAGGAGCTGCATCGCCTCAGCCTTGAAGTGCCGCTGACCGCCGACCAGGATCTCTACAGTGACATCGTCAATGACCGACTCGCCGACCGCCTGCCGGTATCCTTCACCCAGGCGGAGATCGCGCGGCGCTATGATGTCGACCGCACGCTGCTCCAGCGCACGCTTTCGCGCCTCGTCGATGACGGCCTTCTGGAGCGCAATCCCGGGCGTGGCTGGACCTTCCTGCCGACGCTGGATACCGGCCTCGCCCTGCAGAACAGCTATGATTTCCGCCGGACCCTAGAGCCGCAGGGGCTATTGCTGCCGACCTTCCGGCTCGATCCGGGGGCGCTGGAGCGGCTGCGCATCCAACACCACTATCTCGAATCCCATCCCCGCATCGCCTCGGTCGATGCCCGCCAGCTCTTCGAAACCGACGCACATTTCCACGAGACCGTCGCCGGCTTCAGCGGCAACATCTTCCTGCTACAGGCGATCCAGCAGCAGAACCGCCTGCGTCGCCTGCTCGAATTCGGCGGCTATGTGAACCGGCGCCGCGTACGCGACTGGTGCCGCGAGCATCTCGCCATTCTCGACGCGCTGGCCGGCGGGGACAATCCGCGCGCGGCCGAGCTGATGCTGGCCCATCTCGGCAATGCCTATAGG
>JAEZMI010000242.1 GCA_023414975.1 Pseudomonadota bacterium
GGGCACGGTGCTGGGCGATGGCCTGACGTTTGCCTGCGGTGAGGGGGCGGTGCGTCTCTCCGAGGTTCAGAAGGCCGGCAGCCTCGCCCTGCCGGCGGATGAGTTCCTGCGCGGGGCGGCATTGGAAAAGGGCAGGGTACTTCCATGAGCACGACCGGCATCACCATCCGTCCGCTGGCGGCGGAGGACTTCGCGGTGTGGGCGCCGCTCTGGCAGGCCTATCTCACCTTCTACGAGGCGAGCCTGCCGGAGGCGACGAGCCGCACCACCTTCGCCCGCCTCACCGATCCCGCGGAGCCGATGTGGGGCGCCCTGGCCTTCGAGGGCGACACCCCGCTCGGCCTCGTCCATGCGCTGTCGCACCGCTCGACCTGGAGCGTGACGGACTATTGCTATCTGAACGATCTGTTCGTCAGTCCCGCCGCGCGCGGCAAGGGCGTCGGCCGGGCGCTGATCGAGCATGTCTATGCCGAGGCGGCCCTGCGCGGCTGCGCGGACGTGTACTGGCTCACCCACGAGACCAACACCACCGCGCAGCGCCTCTACAACACGCTGGCCGACCGGCCGGGCTTCATCGAGTACCGCAAGAGGCTCGGCTGACAGACGCGCGGTTCACCGGCGCGCGCGGCGTCACAGCGCGGCGAGGGCCGGGGCGTTGGCGGCGAGCCATTGCGCGAACGGCCGGGGCTGGCGCCCGGTGAGCCGGAGGAAATCGTCCGTCACCTCGGCGACGCGCCCGGCGGCGGTGTTGCTGTCGAACGAGGCGAAGACCCGCGCCAGCGGTTCGGGCAGGCCGGCCTGGATCATGCCCTGCACCAGTCCTTCGAGCGGTACCGGCACCACCGTGATGGGCTTGCCGAGGACCGCGCTCACGGCGCGGGCGATCTCCGCCTTGGTCAGCGCCTGCGGGCCGGACAGGGTGTAGGTCGCCCTGCCGCCCTCGCTGCGCGCCAGAACCGTGGCGGCGGCGAAGGCGAGGTCGTCGCGGGCGATGTCGGCGCTGCCCTGCCCTTCATCGGCGGTGTACCAGTTGCCCGAGGCGATGGCCGGCGGCAGGAAGGCGAACAGGTTCTCGAAGTACCAATGGTTGCGCAGCACGGTCCAGCCCGGCAGCGCGCTGGCGGCGAGCGCCTTCTCCGTGCCTTCATGGTCCGGGGCGAGCAGCAGGGGCGAATTCTCCGGCTTCGGCGCGGAGATGTAGACGACGTGGCCCACGCCCGCCGCTTCCAGCCCGGCGATGGCCGCCTTGTGCTGGGCGAGGCGGCGGCCCGGCCGGTCCAGCGCGTCCGTGCTGATGAGCAGGGTGCGGCCGACGCCGGCGAAGGCGGGGGCAAGGGTGCCGGCGTCGTCGAAATCCAGCGCGCGGACCTGAACGCCCTTCGCCGCCCAGTCGGCGAGCTTCGCGGGATCGCGGGTGCCGGCGACGATGCGGGAGGGGGCGATGCCCAGCGCCGTCGTCAGGTGGCCGAGGACGAGCCGGCCGAAATGGCCGGAAGCCCCGGTGACGAGAAATAGATCGGTCATGTCAGCCTCATGCAGCCTGCCACGCGCCATGCGTGGTGAAACGTGATGAGGCGGACGCTAGCGCCCATACTTTCTAATGGAAAGTACGCACCTTTTAGTTAGTATGTTCGCGGAACGGAGAGACGGCGATGAGCCTTGACCGGGAGACATTCAAGGAGCGCGTCCGGCGCGGCGAACTGCGCGCCGCCGACTGTCCCTCGCGCGAGGTGCTGAAAAATGTCAGCAGCCTGTGGGGCACGCTCTGCCTGCTCATCCTGCGCGAGGGCACGATGCGCTTCAGCGAGCTGCGCCGCGCGGCCACCGGGGTGAGCGAAAAGATGCTGGCGCAGACGCTGCGGCGGCTTGAAGAGGATGGGTTCGTGGAGCGGCGGTCTTTTCCGGTCGTGCCGCCGCATGTCGAATACAGCCTGACCCCCATGGGACAGGAACTGGCGGGGCATCTCGGCACGCTGACCGGTTGGATCGAAAGCAACGTCCCGCGCATCATCGAGCACCGCCAGACCGCGGCAGCGGCCGGGGACGCGCCCTGGCCGTGAGGTCCTTTGACCGGTTTACTTGCCCGGCTGCGGCACCACGCGCAGATAGGGCTTCAGCGTCTTCCAGCCGCCGGGGAACTTCTCCTTCGCCGCCTCGTCGCTCACCGAGGGCACGATGATGACGTCGTCGCCATCCTTCCAGTTCGCGGGGGTGGCGACCGAATGCCGGGCGGTGAGCTGGAGCGAATCGATCACCCGCAGGATCTCGTCGAAATTGCGCCCCGCGCTCGCCGGGTAGGTCAGCGAAAGCTTCAGCTTCTTGTCCGGCCCGACAACGAACACCGAACGCACCGTCATCGTGTCGGAGGCGTTGGGGTGGATCATGTCGTAGAGGCCCGAGACCGTGCGGTCCTGGTCGGCGATGAGCGGGAAGTTCGGCGCGAAGCCCTGCGTTTCTGCGATGTCGTCCGCCCATGTCGCGTGCGCGTCGAGCGGGTCGACGGAGAGCCCGATCACCTTCACGTTCCGGCGGTCGAATTCCGGCTTCAGCCGCGCCACCTGGCCGAGTTCGGTGGTGCAGACGGGTGTGAAGTTCTTCGGATGGGAGAACAGCACGCCCCAGGAATCGCCGAGCCATTCATGGAAACGGATGGGCCCTTCGGTGGTCTGGGCCTCGAAATCGGGAACGACGTCCCCCAGGCGGATGGTCATGCGTGTCTCCACTTTCGCATCGTCGGACCGATAACACGTAAAATATATGTAGATACTATAATAATCCGCATTCGGGTCCGTAGGAAGGCCCTGCGCGGCGGGGCTGCGGTAATTTGGGAACCGGCGCCGGCTCTGTGCGTTGAAGGCTCGATCTTCACGGGCGGCCACCTTGCGGGCGGCCCTTGGGGCGTCGGACACGACAGGGTCAGTCTGGAGAGGGAAACATGTTCAAGGTCATTGCCATCTGCGCCATCGCGCTCAGCGCCGCCGCCTGCACCACCACCGAGCGCCGCACTGCGGGTGGCGCGCTGATCGGCGGCGGCACCGGTGCCATCATCGGCGGCATTGCGGGCGGCGGCACCGGCGCGGCGATCGGCGGCGCCATTGGCGCGGGCACCGGCGCTGTCATCGGCGCGGCGACCTCTCCGGGCGATTGCTACGCCCGCGACGCCTATGGCCGGACCGTGAGCGTGCCCTGCCGTTATTGATCGCACGATCAGACAAGACGAAACGGCAAGACGGAAACGATAAGACGAAAACGGCCCCCGCTGGGGCCGTTTTCTTTTGGCAGGGCGCCATCGGGTTACTGGCTGGCCCAGAGGACCCGTGCGATCCAGGCGATCTCCGCTTCCGTGAAGCTGCGGTCCGGGTGTTCCGGGTTGAGCGAGCGCAGTTCCACCGTGCGGGCGGTGCGGCGCTTCAGTTCCTTGGCGAGCACCTCGCCCTCGCGCGTCTTTACGATCACGCGGTCGCCCCGCCGCACCGGCGCCGCGGGCGAGACCACCACCACATCCCCGTCGCGATAGAGCGGCAGCATGGAATCGCCGGCGATCTCCAGCGCATAGGCGTGCTCGTCGCCCACATTGGGGAAGGCAATTTCGTCCCAGGCGCCGCCGACCGGAAAGCCGGCATCGTCGAAATAGCCGCCCGCGCCGGCCTGCGCGAAGCCGATCAGCGGAATGGCCCGCCGGCTGCCGGTGCCGCCCTCCAGCAAGGCCATGAAGTCGTCGAGGCTGGTGGAGGTCGCCGCCAGAATCTTGGCCAGGCTCTCGGTGGAGGGCCAGCGCAGATGCCCATCCGCCGTCGTCCGCTTGGAGCGGTTGAACGTGGTCGCGTCGAGGCCGGCGCGCTTGGCCAGCGCCGAGGGGCTGAGCCCATGACGCTCCGCCAGCCGGTCAATGGCCCGCCAGATCTGCGGATGAGTGAGCACGATGCATCGCCGCCGGAATTTTGTCGGATGAGTAGGAATTATACCCTATTTGCGCCAAAGTCCAGCCGTTTGAGACGCGCAGTTGTCTGAAGAGCCCGCTACCGCGCCGTCCAGCTTCCGCTGTGTAAGATGAGCCCACGGAAGGCGGGGGGATGTATGGAACGCTATACGAACGCAGCGGAAATGGCCCGCGCGGCAAAGGTGGACGACAAAAAGTTCAGGGCCCGGCTGCGCCGCGACCTTGAGCAGGATCATGTCCGGGGAAGCTGGCGGGTTCTCATCGGCAGCGATAAGCACAAGCGCATGCAGAGGGTGCTCGACCAGATGGCTCCGCCTCCTGATCGGCTCCCGCGATCACAGGGGCCTGCGTTCTGCCTTGGGTATGTTCATTGAGCGTTGCCAGCCCCAGCCGGCGGGGCTAGAGCGGGCGCATCGTCGCGCAGCAGGATGACGCCCGTGAGCCAACCCCCTGTCCTCGTCTACAAGATCGTCCCGCGCGCGCTGTGGCGGCGGGCGGAAGAGGCCGGGCGTTTCGACGGCGCGCCCGTGGACCTCGCCGACGGCTTCATCCATTTCTCGACGGCCGCGCAGGTGGCGGAGACCGCCGCCCGCCATTTCGCCGGGCAGGACGACCTGCTTCTGGTGGCCGTGCGGACGGAGCGGCTCGACCCGGCCGCGCTGCGCTTCGAACCCTCGCGCGGCGGCGACCTGTTCCCCCATCTTTACGCCCCGCTCGATCTCGCCGCCGTCGCCTATGTGCGCGACCTGCCGCTGGGCGATCATGGGCGCCACCTCTTTCCCGCGCTGGAGGGCTGACCCATGCGCGCGCTGCTCGATCTTGCGCTTCCCTTCGCCCGGCTGATCGACCCGGAGACCGCGCATGGCCTCGCCATCCGCGCGCTTGCCCGCCTGCCGGCCGGTCCCGCCCCGGCGGATGACCCGCGCCTCGCGGTGGAGGCCTTCGGCCTGCGCTTCCCGAACCCGGTGGGGCTCGCGGCCGGCTTCGACAAGGAGGCGGAGGTGCCCGACGCCATGCTCGGCGCCGGCTTCGGCTTCGTCGAGGTGGGCACCATCACGCCGCGCCCGCAGCCCGGCAATCCGCGCCCGCGCAATTTCCGCCTCGTCGAGGACCGCGCGGTCATCAACCGCTACGGCTTCAACAGCGGCGGCCATGGCCCGGCGAAAGCCCGGCTTGCCGCGCGGCGCGGGCGGACGGGGATCGTCGGCGTCAATGTCGGGGCCAACAAGGACAGCGCCGACCGCGCCGCCGACTATGTCGCGGGCCTGCGCGCCTATGCCGGCCTCGCCAGCTATTTCACCGCCAACGTCTCCTCGCCCAACACGCCCGGCCTGCGCGATCTGCAGGAGGAGAACGCGCTCGATGACCTCCTCGCCCGCGTCATCGCCGCGCGCGACGAGGCGGCGCCAGGCATTCCGCTGCTCTTGAAGATCGCCCCCGACCTCGCGCTGCCTCATCTCGACGGCGTGGTGGAGGTGGCGCGGCGCCGGCGGATCGACGGGCTGATCGTCTCCAACACCACCATCGCCCGCCCGCCGACCCTGCGCGGCGCGGCGAGGGGCGAGACCGGCGGCCTCTCCGGCCGCCCGCTCTTTCCGCTCTCCACCCGGATGCTGGCGGAGACCTATCTGCGCGTCGACGGCGCCTTCCCGCTGATCGGCGTCGGCGGCATCGACAGCCCGGAGACGGCGATCGCCAAGATCGAGGCCGGGGCGAGCCTGATCCAGCTTTATTCCGGGCTGGTCTATGAGGGGCTGGGGCTTGTGCAGCGCATCAAGGCGGGGCTTGCCGGGCGCCTCGCCCGTGACAGGACGACCCTCGCCGCGCTCACCGGCCGCGACGCCGCCGCGCTCGCCCGAGAGCCCTTTCCCGGCTGACCGCGGCGACTTCAGGCCCTCAGCCCATGCAGGCATTCTCCTGCGCGCTGTAGCCTGCGGGGCGGGGCGCGCTCTTCGGCGGCTGGCCGCGCCCGAGCGCGCCATCCGAGCGGGCGCGCAGATAGACGAAGATGGCGTCGAGATAGCACATCACGTTCGGGCTGGTGCCGAAGGCGGGCATGACCAGATCCTGGCTCACGCTGACATTCTGCTTGCCGTTGACCACCGTGTCGCGGAAGGCGTCATAGTCCAGCGTCTGCAGCGCATCGACCAGCGAGGGCGCGAAGGTCGAGCCCAGCCCGTCCGGCCCGTGGCATTGCAGGCAATTGGCGGCGTAGCGGATGTAACCGACCGAGGTGTACCAGTCGACCGTGCCGTCCGGCTCGATCTTGAAGGTCGGGTTGCCGGCCTTGTCGCTGTATTCGCCGTCGCTGACGCTGGCCGGCGCCGGGTCGCCCGATCCGTCCGCTGCCAGCGGCGCGGCGAGGGCAAGAAGCAGGGCGGCAGCCGCCCCGAAGGCGGCGCCGGTGCGTGGCGTGGTCATGTTCGCTCCCTCCGCCCCGGCTTCTTGTCGTCCGGGGAAAAGCGAGCGTCCCGCCGCGCGGGCGCGCCGTCAAGCGGGGTGGGTCAGCGGCCCCGGCTGGCGATGCGCATGATGATCCAGAGCGGGATGACGATCACCGCGCCGAGCACGAAATAGCGCCAGAGCCGCTCGACCGCCTCGAAGCTGAAGCTGAACATATGCCGCAAGAGGCTTTCCAGGCTGGCGAAGATGTTCATCGGGTCGAGGCCGAGGGCGGAGAGGATGACCCCCACCACCACGCACAGCAGCACGAGGCGGATCAGCACCCAGACGGGCGAACCGCCCAGCCAGCGCGCGAGCTGATTTTCGGCCATGGTCTATGCTCCTTCGGCGGTCGTGGGCGCCTTCCCTAGCACGCCGCCCGGCGCCGCGGGAGCGGGTCGGCGGGGCGCGTGGCCCTCCTCGCCGATCATCGCCTCCAGCGTCGCCAGCCGGTCGGCCTCGGCGGGGGGCTTGTCCCAGCGCAGGCGGGCGATGCGGGGGAAGCGCATGGCGAGGCCCGAGCGGTGGCGGGTGGAGCGGGCCAGCCCCTCGAAGGCGACTTCCAGCACCAGCCCCTCGCTGGCGGTGTGCACCACCTCGCGCACCGGGCCGAAGCGATTGATGGTGTGGCGGCGCACGAAGCGGTCGATCTCGATGAGTTCGGCGTCGGTGAAGCCGAAATAGGCCTTGCCGACCAGCACCAGCTCGCCCTCGCCGGAGCGCTCGCCGGTCCACACCCCGAACGTGTAGTCGGAGTAATAGGAGGAGCGTTTGCCGTGGCCGCGCTGGGCGTACATCAGCACGGCATCGACGCTGTGCGGGTCGCGCTTCCATTTCCACCACGGGCCCTTGGGGCGGCCGGGCAGATAGGGCGTGTCGGCGCGCTTGAGCATCACGCCCTCCACCGCCTCGGCATCCGCCCCCGCGCCATGCGCGGCCGGGTCGGCGCGGGCGCCGGCCAGCTCCTCCCAGCTTGCGAAGGGCAGGAGGGGCGAGAGGTCGAGCCGTCCCTCGGCGGAGTGGGCGGCGATCAGCGCGGCGAGCCGCGCGCGGCGCGTCTCGAAGGGCTGCTCGCGCAGATCCTCCCCCGCATCCACCAGCAGGTCATAGGCGCGGATATGGGCGGGAAACTCGGCGATCAGCTTGGTGGATACCACCTTTCGGTTCAGCCGCTGCTGCAGCACGTTGAAGGACTGGACGCGCCCCTCGCGCAGGATCAGCAATTCGCCGTCCACCGCGCCGTCGAAGGCGAGCGCCCCCGCGAGATCGGGAAAAGCGCCGGAAATATCCTCGCCGGTGCGGCTGTAGAGCCGGGTGACATGCTGCCCATCCGGCCCGGCGGCACGCACGGCCTGCACGCGGATGCCGTCCCATTTCCACTCGGCGCGGAAATCGGCGGGGTCGAGCGCGGCGAAATCGGCTTCCTCGACGGGGTGGGAGAGCATGACCGGGCGGAACGGGGCGGGGTCTTCGGTCTCCGGCTTCTCGCCGTGCCCCTCGGCCCAGGCGAACAGCGCCTCATAGGGCGGGGCAAGGCCGGGCCAGACCAGCTCGATCTCGTCCGGCGCGCGCGCGCCCAGCGCCGCCACCGCCGTCTTGGCGAGGCGGGCGGAGACGCCGATGCGCAAGCCCCCGGTGATGAGCTTCAGGAGAGCCCAGCGGCCGGTCTCGTCCAGCCGGTCCAGCAGGCTCGCCAGCACCGCCGGCATTTCCGCCCGGCCCATATGGGTGAAGGCGTGGACGATGGCGGACAGCGGTGGCGGCTCCGTGTCGTTCAGGCCATGCGGCGCCGGCCACATCAGCGCGACGGTCTCCGAGAGGTCGCCGACATAATCATAGGACAGCGCGAACAGCACCGGGTCGGTGCGCTCCATGATGAGCTGGCGGATCAGCCCCGGCTTGGCGTTGCGGAAGGACAGGGCGCCGGTCAGCGCGGCCAGCGCCCATCCGCGCTCGGGGTCCGGCGTGTGGCGGAAATAATCCGCGATGAGCCGGATCTTGCCGTTGCGGCGCGGCTCATAGGCGAGGCGGTCGAGAAGCGCGGCGAAGCGATTCATGCCGGCATCTCCCCGGCCGGAGCCTCGGCGCCGGCGGGCGCGGTGTTCTCCGCCTCTTCCTCGCCATAGCCGACCATATGCAGCGGGCGGGCGCGAAGGCCCGCCAGCCCGGCCCAATGCACCAGCGCGTCCTCCTGCCCATGCGTGACCCAGAGTTCCTCGCAGCCCGTGGCGAGGATGGCGGCCTGAAGGTCGTCCCAATCGGCGTGATCGGAGATGATGAGCGGCAGTTCGACGCCGTTCTGCCGGGCGCGCGCGCGGATGCGCATCCAGCCCGACGCGAAGGCGGTGACGGGATCGGGAAAGCGCCGCGACCACACATCGGTGAGCGAGCTCGGCGGGCAGAGCACGACGGCGCCGGCGAGTTCCGCCCCCTTCAGCCCGCGCGCGGGGGCGACCTCGCCGAGGTCGATGCCTTCCGCCTGATAATAGGCGGTGAGCTTCTCCATCGCCCCATGCAGCAGGATCGGCCGCTCATGCCCGGCCGCGCGCAAGAGCGCCATGACGCGCTGCGCCTTGCCGAGCGCGTAGGCGCCGACCAGATGCGCCCGCTCGGGAAACAGCGCGAGCGATTGCATGAGCTTGGCGATCTCGTCCGCCGGCTCGGGATGGCGGAATACCGGCAGACCGAAGGTCGCCTCCGAGATGAAGACATGGCAGCGCACCGGCGCGAAGGGCAGGGCGGTCGGGTCGGCGCCGGGCTTGTAGTCGCCGGAAGCGACGATGCGGCAGCCGTCCTTTTCGAGGAGGATTTGGGCTGAGCCCAGAATGTGCCCGGCCGGAAAGAAGGTGATGCTGACGCCGTTGACGGTGACGCTGTCGCCATAGGCGGCGGCCTGGGTGGTGCCCGCGAAAGCCTCGCCGTAGCGGATGGCCATGATGTCCAGCGTTTGGCGCGTCGCCAGCACGGCGCCGTGGCCGGCGCGGGCATGGTCGGAATGGCCATGGGTGATCAGCGCCCGCGCGACCGGGCGCGTCGGATCGATGAAGAAATCGCCCGCCGGCGAGTAGAGGCCTTGGGGCGTGGAGTGCAGAAGCTCTTCCGGGCGCATCGTCGACGATATATAGGGCGGCGCCGCGACTTTCCGCGAGCCTCCCGAAAGAACCTCTCATGAGCGCCGCGCGGCTGATCCTCTCGTCGGGTGATCCCCTGGTCGACCGCCGGATGGACTGGGCGCGCGCCCTGCTGGCCGAGGGCAACCCGGCCGACGCGGCCGCGCTGCTCGACGAGGCGGTGGAACGCGCCGGCCACTACGCGCCGGGCTGGTTCCTGCTGGGCGAGGCGCGGGAGGCGATGGGCGAACCGGCGGCGGCCCGCGCCGCCTATGAGCGCGCGCTGGAACTCGACCCGGCGGACAGGCTGGGCGCTGGCCTCCACGTCGTGCGCCTGGGCGGCAGGCTCCCCGAAGGGGCAGGGGCGGGGGGCAGGGCGGGTTTTGGCGGCACAAGCTTCGGCATGAGCGAAGCCTATGTGCGCACGCTGTTCGACCAGTATGCCGACCGCTTCGACGCCGCGCTGGCCCGGCTCGGCTATCGCGGGCCGGAACTGATCGACGCGGCGCTGGCGGATGCCTGCGCGGCGCTCGCCCGGCCCTACGCCTTCGGGCGCGGGCTGGATCTCGGCTGCGGCACCGGGCTGGTGGCGGCGCGCCTTGCCGATCATGTCGGCGCGCTGGAAGGCGTCGATCTCTCGCCCAACATGATCGCGCTGGCGCAGCGCCGCGGCGTCTATGAGCGGGCGGTGGCGGGCGAGATGGTCGCCTTTCTCAAGGAACGCCCGGCGGAGGACGTGGACCTCGTCTTCGCCGGCGACGCCTTCTGCTATCTCGATGATCTCGGCCCCATCCTCACGGAAAGCGCCCGCGTGCTGGAGCCCGGCGGGCTGCTGGCCTTCACCGTGGAGACGCATGAGGGGGCGGGCATCCTCCTGCGCGACACGCTGCGCTTTGCGCACGCGCAGACCTATGTGGTCGCGGCGCTCGATGCGGCCGGTCTCGCGCTCGTTTCCTGCACCGCCCGGTCGACCCGCACGGAGAAGGAACAGCCGGTCCCGGGCCTGGTGGTGGTGGCGGTGAAAGCCGTCTAATCGTCATCCCGGCCGGAGGCGGAGCCGGAGAGCCGGGATCGCGTGCCGAAAGCGCTCATGATCGGACAACGATCCCGGATATTGCCTGCGGCAATTCCGGGATGACGCTTTCAATCGAAGCAGAGTCATGGCCGGGCTTGTCCCGGTCCTCCACGTCTTGTGTTCCCCGAGCGCCTAGGAAGTCGTGGATGCCCGGGCCAAGCCCGGCCATGACGTGGCGAGGCGGTGTGGCCCTTGCCTCCCCACCCCTCGCAATTCCCTCCCGGCGCATTAGCTTTGCGCGGTGTCCTCCAGCGATTCCGATCCCGACGATCTCCTGCCCGAGAGTTTCCGCCGCTGGTTCGCCGGGCGGGGCTGGGCGCCGCGCGCGCACCAGATGGAACTGCTGGAGAGGGCCCGCGACGGCCGCTCCACCCTGCTGATCGCCCCCACCGGCGCGGGGAAGACGCTGGCTGGCTTCCTGCCCACGCTGGTCGAGCTGTCGCAGCGCCCCGCCGCGCGCAACAGCGTGCGCCCGCCCGGCATCCACACGCTCTATATCTCCCCGCTCAAGGCGCTGGCGGTGGATGTGGCGCGCAATCTGGAGCGCCCAGCGGAAGAGATGCGCCTGCCGATCCGCATCGAAGCGCGCACCGGCGACACGCCGGCCACCCGACGCCAGCGCCAGCGCCGCGACCCGCCGGACATATTGCTGACCACGCCCGAGCAGATCGCCCTGCTGCTCGCCTCGGCCGACGCCGAACCGCTGTTCGGCGACCTCCGGCGCATCGTGCTGGACGAACTCCATGCCCTTGCCGGCTCCAAGCGCGGGGACCTGCTGAGCCTCGGCCTCGCGCGGCTGCGCGCGCTCGCTCCGCAGGCGCAGACGGTGGGGCTGTCGGCCACCGTGGCGGACCCCGATACGCTGCGGCGCTGGCTGGTGCCGCAGACCGGCGGTCACGCCATGGGCGACATGGTGGTGGCGGAAGCGGGCGCCGCCCCTAGCCTCTCCATGCTGGAGAGCGCGGCCCATGTGCCCTGGGCCGGCCACACCGCCCGCCACGCGCTGAAGGAGATCTACCGGCTGATCGCCGCCAACACGACGACCCTGGTCTTCGTGAATACCCGCATGCAGGCGGAGCTGCTGTTCCAGGAGCTCTGGCGCATCAACGACGACAATCTCCCCATCGCGCTGCACCATGGTTCGCTCGACGCCACCCAGCGCCGCAAAGTGGAAGCCGCCATGGCCGAGGGCCGGCTGCGGGCCGTGGTCGCAAC
>JAEZMI010000278.1 GCA_023414975.1 Pseudomonadota bacterium
CCGGCGAACTGCGCGCCGCGCTGGCCGACCGGCGCGGCCCGCTGTTGCGCGAGGGGGCGGTGATCGCGCTGGCGGGCCGCCCCAATGCCGGCAAGTCTTCGCTGCTCAACGCGCTCGCCGCGCGCGACGTCGCCATCGTCTCGGACGAGCCCGGCACGACGCGTGACGTGCTGGAGGTCGCGCTCGATCTCGACGGTCACAAGGTGACGCTGCTCGACACGGCGGGCCTGCGCGCGGCGACCGGCAAGGTGGAGGCGGAAGGCATCCGCCGCGCCCGCGCCCGCATCGCGGAGGCGGATCTGGTGCTCTGGGTGCACGATGCGGCGGGCGGGCTCGCCCCGGCGGAGCTGCCCGACGCGCCGGCGGGCGACGGGGCCGCGCGCTGGCTCATCGCCAACAAGGCCGATCTGGCGGGCGGCCCGGTCCGGATGGCGGCCGCGCCGGCTTGGGCGGAACGTGCCTTCGCGCTCTCGGCCGTGACCGGGGAGGGGCTGGCCGCGCTGCTGGCCGCACTCTCTGGCTTCGTGGAGGCGCGCGTCGCCGGAGCGGAGCCGCCCATGCTGGTGCGGGCGCGGCACCGCGCGGCGGCGCTGGAGGCACTCGGCCATGTCGAGGCGGGGCTCGCCGGCTGGGACGATCTCAGCGAGGAGCTGCTGGCGGAAGAGCTGCGGCTGGCCGCCCGTGCGCTCGGCCGCATCACCGGCGCCATAGGGACGGAGGACCTGCTCGATGTGGTGTTCCGGGAATTCTGCATTGGCAAATAGGGCCACCACCGAAGTCCCCGTTTCACGTGAAACACCGCGTCGACCGGCGCCCCGTACGATCCGATTCGTCCACGAAATGTTTCACGTGAATCACCGGCGGCGCCGGCCACGGGAAGCGCCAATATGGTCCTCGGCTTGACGGAAGCGGCGAAGCAGGGCTTCTAGCCCGCTGATGAGAGGGCCGGCAAGATCGGCCCGGCGTGACCGCCCCGAACCCGCCGGCCCTTTGAACCGGTGGACCCCTGAACCAGCCATGAGAGCCGTGCCGCGATGAGCGAGGCCGATCTTTTCTTCGATGTCGTCGTTGTCGGCGGCGGCCATGCCGGCACCGAGGCCGCGGCCGCGGCGGCGCGGGCGGGGGCGCGCACGGCGCTGGTGACGCATAACCGCGCGACCATCGGCGCCATGTCCTGCAACCCGGCGATTGGTGGACTGGGCAAGGGCCACCTCGTGCGCGAGGTCGATGCGCTCGATGGGCTGATGGGGCGCGTCGCCGATGCGGGCGGCATCCAGTTCCGCGTGCTCAACCGGCGCAAGGGCCCGGCGGTGCGGGGACCGCGGGCGCAGGCCGACCGCAAGCTCTACGCGCAGGCCATGCAGCGCGCGGTCGATTCGCAGCCGAACCTATCCGTCGTGGAGGGTGAGGCGGACGCGCTGACGCTGGCGGGCGGGCGCGTGACCGGGCTGGTGTTTGCCGATGGCCGCGCCGTAACTGCCGGCGCCGTGGTCATCACCACCGGCACTTTCCTCAATGGCCTCATCCATATTGGCGACAAGCAGACGCCCGCCGGGCGCATGGGCGAGGCACCGGCCCGTGGTCTCTCCGGCTCGCTGGCGCGAATCGGCCTGACGCTCGGCCGGCTGAAGACGGGCACCCCGCCGCGCCTCGATGGACGGACCATCGACTGGGCGTCGCTGGAGATGCAGGCGGGCGACGACCCGGCCGAGCCCTTCTCCATGCTAACGGCGGCGATCACCAACCCGCAGGTCGCCTGCGGCATTACCCGCACCACGGCGGCGACGCATCAGGTGATCCGCGACAACATCGCCCGTTCGGCCATGTATTCCGGGAACATACAGAGCGTCGGCCCGCGCTACTGCCCGTCCATCGAGGACAAGATCGTCAGGTTCGGCGAGCGCGAGGGGCACCAGATCTTCCTGGAGCCGGAGGGACTGGACGATCCGACCGTTTACCCCAACGGCATTTCCACCTCGCTGCCGGCGGACGTGCAGCGCGCCATTCTCGCCACCATCCCCGGCCTCGCGAAGGTGGACATGCTGCGGCCGGGCTATGCGATCGAATACGACCATGTCGATCCGCGCGAGCTGGAGCCGACCCTGGAGACCCGCAAGGCGCGGGGGCTTTTCCTCGCCGGGCAGATCAACGGCACGACCGGCTATGAGGAAGCCGCGGCGCAGGGGCTGGTCGCCGGCCTCAACGCGGCGCGCCGGGCGAGCGGGCAGGACGGGGCCACCTTCGACCGGGCCGAAGCCTATATCGGCGTGATGATCGACGATCTGGTGACGCGGGGGGTGAGCGAGCCCTACCGCATGTTCACCTCGCGCGCCGAGTACCGCCTGTCGCTGCGGGCCGACAATGCCGACCAGCGTCTTACCGCACGGGGTGACGCGCTGGGCCTGGTCGGTGCGGAGCGCCGGGCGCATTTCACCCGCAAGCAGACGGCGCTGTCGGCCCTGCGCGACTGGGCGCGGACCGTCTCGATCACGCCGGGGGAGGGGGACCGGCATGGCCTTTCCCTCAACCGCGACGGCCAGCGGCGGACCGCCTTCGATCTCCTGTCCTACCCGACCATCGGCTGGGCGGACATTTGCCGCATCTGGCCAGAAGCGGCGGACACGCCGGCCGCGATCGGCGAACAGGTGGAGATCGACGCCAAATACGCTGTCTATCTCCACCGGCAGGAAGCCGACATCGCGGCCTTCCGCCGCGAGGAACAGGCGGAATTGCCGGAGCTGGACTACGCAGCCCTGGGCGGGATTTCCAACGAGATCCGGGCCAAGCTTCAATCGATTCGGCCCCGTACCATTGGCCACGCCAGCCGGATCGACGGCATGACGCCAGCGGCGCTGGCCCTGCTCGCGGCGCATGCGCGGCGGGCGCGCTGAGGCGCGGCGCCCTCTTCTCTGCTAGATTGCGGACATGAACCCGACCGATTCGGACCGTGCCCGCGCGCTACGCCTGACCCCTGTTTCACGTGAAACAGAAGACCGGCTCGTGGCCATCGTCGCGCTCCTGGAAAAGTGGCAGCGCACGATCAACCTCGTCGCGCCCGCGACCCTTCCCACGATCTGGACCCGCCATGTGGCGGATTCGCTCCAGCTCGTGCCGCTGGCGGGCGAGGGCGTGCGGCGCTGGGTCGACCTCGGTTCCGGCGGGGGCTTTCCGGGCCTCGTCGTCGCGGCGGTGCTCGCCGAACGCGACGGAGCGGATGTGACGCTCGTGGAGAGCGACACGCGCAAGGCCGCGTTCTTGCGGGAGGCGGCGCGCATCGCCGAACTGCCGGCGACCATCCTTCCGGCCCGCATCGAGCAGGTCGCGCCGCAGATCGCCGCGGGCGTGGAGGTCGTCTCCGCCCGCGCGCTTGCACCGCTGCCGCGATTGCTCGATCTCACCTATCCCTTTCTTGCGCAGGGCGCACGCGGCCTGTTCTTGAAGGGACAAGATGTTGATAACGAATTGACCGAGTCAGCTAAATCTTGGAGAATCGATGCCAAGATCACGGAAAGCCTCACCGACAAGGGCGGGCGCATCGTGATCGTCGCGACGGCCGAGCCGCTGAAGCCGGCGCGTTAACTTCCGACGCCTTGACCCCGCACGCCGCGTCACCGGGATCGCAGACATGACCGACGAGATTCCGCTTGTTCCCGCTGCCCCGCGCGCCCAGCCGCGCGTGCTCGCGCTCGCCAACCAAAAGGGCGGGGTCGGCAAGACCACGACCGCCATCAATCTCGGCACGGCGCTCGCCGCCATCGGCGAGACGGTCCTGGTGGTCGACCTCGACCCGCAGGGCAACGCGTCGACCGGCCTCGGCATCGACCGCCGCAGCCGGCGCGTCTCGACCTATGACGTGATGACCGGCGACGCCTCGCTGCGCGACGCGGTGCTGCAAACGGCGGTGCCGCGCCTGCATATTGCCCCGTCCACCATGGACCTTTCCGGCCTGGAGCTGGAACTGGCGGATCGCCGCGACCGCGCCTTTCGCCTGCGTGACGCGATACGGGCGGTGAACAGCGATGATTCGGATCGGGATCGAAACGAACCGGCCTATAGCTACGTTCTGATCGACTGCCCGCCGTCGCTCAACCTCATCACCGTCAACGCCATGGCGGCGGCGAACGCGATCCTCGTGCCGCTGCAGTGCGAGTTTTTCGCGCTTGAAGGGCTCTCGCAGCTTCTCAAGACGGTGGAGCAGGTCCGCGCGACCCTCAATCCGGGCCTCTCCATCCACGGCATCGTGCTGACGATGTTCGACGCGCGCAACAATCTCTCCAGCCAGGTGGTGGAGGATGTGCGCCAGTTCATGGGCGACAAGGTCTACGAGACCATCATTCCGCGGAATGTGCGGGTGTCCGAGGCGCCCTCCTATGGCAAGCCGGTGCTGCTCTATGATCTCAAATGCGTGGGATCGCAGGCCTATCTTCGGCTCGCATCCGAAATAATACAGCGCGAGCGCGCCCTGCGCGCGACCGCGGCGTAAGGGGAGGCGGTTATGGCGATGGCGGATGATGGCGGGCGCAGCCGGCTGGGCCGCGGTCTCGCGGCGCTGATCGGCGACATGGCCGATATGAGCGATCTCGGCGGGGAACGCGGGCGTGCGGCCCCAGTGGGCAGTGCGCGCAAAGTGCCGGTCGCGTTCATCCGGCCGAACCCGCACAATCCGCGCCGCAGCTTCGCGGAGGAAGAGCTGGAGGATCTCGCCGCCTCGATCCGCGAGCGGGGCATCATCCAGCCCATCGTCGTGCGGGCCGATCCGGCCAGCCGCGACCAGTATGAGATCGTGGCCGGCGAGCGGCGCTGGCGGGCTTCGCAGCGCGCGGGCCTGCACGAGGTGCCCATCGTCGTCATCGAGGTGGATGACCGGCAGGCGCTGGAAATCGCCATCATCGAGAATGTCCAGCGCGCCGACCTCAACCCGCTGGAAGAGGCGGCGGGCTACCAGTCGCTCGCCGACCAGTTCGGCTATTCGCAGAACGATCTGGCGAAGGTGATCGGCAAGAGCCGCTCGCATGTGGCGAATACGATGCGCCTGCTGCGCCTGCCGGACAGCGTGAAGGCCTATCTCGCCGATGGGCGGCTTTCCGCCGGCCATGCCCGCGCGCTGCTCACCCAGGACGACCCGGAGACGCTGGCGCGCGCCATCGTCGAGCGCGGCATGAATGTGCGCGCCATCGAGGCGCTGGCGCAGGAGCTGAACGAGGCCAAGGCCGAAGCTGCCGGCAGGCCGGCGCGCAAGCCGCGCACGCCCCCGGCGCTCGATGCCGACACCGCGGCGCTGCAGCGGCGGCTGTCGGACGAACTCGGCCTGCAGGTGATCCTGCGCCATGACGGGGAGGCGGGCGAGATCCGCATCCGCTACGCCTCGCTCGACCAGCTCGACGAGGTCTGCCGCCGTCTCGCCAACGGCTGAGGATCAGCCCCGGCGGGCCTGCGTCGCGAGCTGCAGGAGCGCCCGCTCGGCGATGGAGGGCCCAAGCCCGGCATGGCGGCGGGCGGCCAGCAGCGCGTCGTCCAGCGTGAGCAGGGCGGTGACGAGGCGCGGCACGGTCCAGCTCCGCAGCGCCTTCTCGACCAATGGCTTGCGGCGGAAATGGATCGCGGGACGGGCCGATTCCACCGCGCGCTCCGGGCTGCCGCCCTGCTCGATGGACAGCCGCATCTGGTGCAGCGACTGGCCGGCGCGGCAGACCGAGCCAAGCACGATATCCGCCCGCATGCCCTCATGCGTCGCCTTGGCGAAGGCGGTGCTCATCTCCGCCGGCTGGCCGGCGAAGGCGCTGTCGGCGATCTCGTCGAGCGCGAGGCTGGAGGCGTCGCCGACAATGGCGCGCACATGCTCGGTGGTGATGCGCGGCTCGCCGGCGGCATAGAGCAGGAGCTTTGAAATCTCGCCGCGCGAGGCCATGCGGTCGCCGCCGAGCAGGCCCATCAGCTCGGCGCGGGCGTCGCGGTCGATCGGCAGGCCGGCCTCGGCGGTCATGGTGTCGATGAGGCGGGAGAGGTCACGGTCGCTGTCGGCGTAGCAGGCGATGGCATTGGCGCGCGGCGAGCTTTCGCACAGGCCCCGCAGCCCCGTCCCGCGCTTCAGATCGCCGGCTTCGATCACCACGACGGCGTCGGACAGCGGCGCGGCCAGCAGCGCCTCGACGGCAGGCACCACATTGCGGCTGCCGACACGCAGCGAGATGACCCGCCGCCCGCCGAACAGGGCGACCGTGGCGGCCTCATCAACAAGCCGGCCGGGGTCGCCGGAAATCTCGTCGCCATCGAGGCGCACCAGACCAAAGGGATCGGTGGAGCCTTCCATCGCCTTGGCGAGATAGGCGCGGGCGCGCTCGCGCACCAGCCCGCTGTCGGGCCCGAACAGCAGCAGCACCGGCCGCACCGCGTCGAGCCGCGAGAGCGTCGCCTCGACATCGCCCGGCCGGACGGCGACCATGGGTCAGCTCTTCGGGGCGGTGATGAAGTAGGACGCCAGCTGGCCGCGGATCATTTCGGCAGCGACACGAGAGGCGCGGTCCTGCGCGTCGCGCAAGGCGCGTTCGCGGGCGAAGCGCTGATAGCCGGAATCGATCGACGCCTTGCCGAAGGCGGTGCCCGTCTTCACCGGCGTCGGCTTGGCTCCGGCCGGCACCGGCTTTGTGGTGTCGATGAGCTGCCAGCCCACATCCACCGAGACCAGCTCGACTTCGGGCAGGCCGGTATAGGGATCGACGACCGCCGACACCGTGCTGCTGTCCGTCACCTGCAGCACGAGCTGATAGGGAGCGCCCGCCGGGTTGCCCGCGCCGCCGGTGAGGTTGAAGATCAGCTCGTTGCGGACCTCATTGCCGATGCGCCCCGGTGCGAAGACGATCTCGATCTCGCCGAATTTTTCCGGCAGGGCCGTGCCGTCGCCGGTGGTCTCGGCATACATGGGCCGGAAGCATCCGGCCATGGGCAGGGCGAGCAGCCCGACACAGACGAGGGCGGCGAAACGGCGGGAGGACATCCGGGTCCGATCAAGCAACGACATTCACGATCCTCTGCGGAACGACGATGATACGCTTCGGCGGGCGCCCGTCGAGAGCCTGCGCGATGAGGTCGAGCGCGAGAACGGCCTTTTCGACCTCCGCCGGGGCGGCATCCTTCGGCACGGTGATCTCGCCGCGCCGCTTGCCGTTGATCTGAATCGGCAGCGTAACGGTATCGTCCACCAGCAGCGCCGCCTCCACGACGGGCCAGGCGGAAGTCGCCGCGAGGCCATCGCGCCCCAGCACCGTCCAGCATTCTTCCGCCAGATGCGGCACCATGGGGGCGATGACGGCCACGAGGACCTCCGCCGCCTCTCGCAAGGCGAAGGCGACGTCCGGGGTGATGCCGCCCGGGGTTACGCCACCCTTGCGGGCGCTGGCGATCGCATCGCCGAACACATTGGCGAAACCATGCACGCGGGCCACGGCGACGTTGAAGCGCAGGCGCTCCACATCGTCCTCGACCTGCGCCGCCAGGCGGTGCGAGGCCCGGCGCAAGGCCACCGATTCGGTACCGAAACTTTCTGGCGCGGTTTCCGGCATCTCCGCCGTCAGGTCGGCCGCGTCGCCCACGAGGCGCCAGATGCGCTGCACGAAGCGCCAGGCGCCCTCTATGCCGGCGCTGGTCCATTCGCTGTCGCGTTCGGGCGGGGTGTCGGAGAGCATGAACCAGCGGGCGCAGTCGACACCATAGGTGTCGGCGACGATCTCCGGCGGCACCACGTTCTTCTTCGACTTGGACATTTTCTCGGGCGGGCCGACCGTCACCGGCTCGTCTGTCCCGACCTTCACGGCCGTGCCGTCCCCCCGCTTCTCCACCTCCTCGGGGAACAGCCACTTGCCGGCGCTGTCCTTATAGGTCTCGTGGACGATCATGCCCTGCGTGAACAGGCCCGCGAAGGGTTCGGCGATGGAGACCCGGCCGATGTTCTTCAGCGTGC
>JAEZMI010000281.1 GCA_023414975.1 Pseudomonadota bacterium
ATTCCAGCGCCGATCCCGCCGGCACGATCATCATCGATACCGGCGCGCGCTACCTCTATCTCGTCCAGGGCAACGGCACGGCGCTGCGCTACGGCATCGGCGTCGGCCGCGAGGGCTTCGCCTGGAACGGAACGCAGCGCATCTCCAACAAGCGCGAATGGCCGGACTGGCGCCCGCCGGCGGAAATGATCGCCCGCCGCCCCGACCTGCCGCGGGTGATGGAGGGCGGGCCCGACAACCCGCTGGGGGCGCGCGCGCTCTATCTCGGCGACACGCTCTACCGCATCCACGGCACCAACGAGCCGGAGACCATCGGCCAGGCGGTGTCCTCCGGCTGCATCCGCATGCGCAACGAGGACGTGACCGATCTGTATGAGCGCGTCAGCGTCGGCGCGCTGGTGCGGGTGATCTGAGACCTCTGTCCCCGCCCGCATGGCAGCGTCGCCCCGCCGGCGCTTGGAGCCGGCCGGTCCCTCCGCTATGGTCCGCGCGATTTCGGACGACGAGCGGGAGCGGTGCATGGCGGGTGGCGAGGCTGAGAACGGCGGCGAGACCCATTTCGGCTTCCGCACCGTGCCGCTGGGCGAGAAGCAGCGCATGGTCGACGAGGTGTTCCACTCGGTCGCGCGCCGCTACGACCTGATGAACGACCTGATGTCCATGGGCCTTCACCGGGCCTGGAAGGACCTTCTCGTCTCCCGCCTGCGCCCGCCCAAGACCGACCGCCCCTTCGCACTGCTCGACGTTGCCGGCGGCACCGGTGACGTGTCCTTCCGCACGGTCGAGGCCGGCGGGGCGGGGACGCGGGCGACGGTGGCCGACATCAATGGCGGCATGCTCGGCGTCGGGCGCGAGCGCGCCGCCGCGCTCGGCCTTTCCGACCGGGTGGAGTTCGTCGAGGCGAATGCCGAAAGCCTGCCCTTCGCCGACCGTTCCTTCGACGCCACCACCATCGCCTTCGGCATCCGCAACGTGCCGCGCATGGACAAGGCGCTCGCCGAGATGCGCCGCGTGCTGAAGCCCGGCGGGCGCTGCTTCGTGCTGGAATTCTCGCGCGTCGACGTGCCCGTGCTCGACGCGATCTACGATACCTATTCCTTCAAGCTGATCCCCGGCATGGGCAGGATGGTGACGGGGGACGCCGAATCCTACCAGTACCTCGTCGAGTCGATCCGCCGCTTCCCGGCTCCCGAGCTGTTCGCGGATATGATGCGCGAGGCGGGGCTGAAGCGCGTCGGCTACACGCCGCTGACCGGCGGCATCGTCTGCCTGCATGCCGGCGTGCGGATCTGAGCCGGTGGCGACGTCCTTCGGTGATTTTCTCCGCCTCGCCCATGCCGGCTTCGTGCTGGCCCGCGAAGGCGTTCTCTCGCGGATCGACCCCGATCTGCTGCCGCCGGGTTCGGAGCCGCTGTTCCGTCTCGCGCGGCTGATCGAGCGCCGGGGCCCGGCATCGAGCGCCCAGCGCCTCGGCGCTGCCCTCTCCCGGCTCGGCCCATCCTATGTGAAGCTCGGCCAGTTCCTGGCGACGCGGCCGGATGTCGTCGGCCCGCAGCTCGCCCACGACCTCGAACTCCTGCAGGACCGGATGCCGCCCTTTCCGCAGGCGGTGGCGGAGGCGGCGATCGAACGCAATTTCGACCGGCCGGTCGGAGCGGTCTACGCCACGTTGAGCGCGCCGCTGGCCGCCGCCTCGATCGCGCAGGTGCATCAGGGCACGATCGTGGAGGCGGACGGGACCACGCGCCGCGTCGCGGTGAAGGTGCTGCGGCCGGACGTCCAGCGGCGCTTCCGGGTGGACCTGTCCTCCTTCTACCGCGCCGCGCGGCTCGGCGAGCGGGCCTCGCCCGAAGGCCGGCGCCTGCGCCTCGTCGCGGTGGTGGACACGCTCGCCCGCTCGGTGGCGATGGAGATGGATCTGCGGCTGGAGGCGGCCGCCCTCTCCGAACTCGCGCAGAACACCGAAGCCGAAGAGGATTTCCGCGTGCCGGCGGTCGATTGGGACCGCACGGGCCGCGAGGTGCTGACCACCGAATGGATCGACGGCGTGAAGCTGAACGATCCCGAGGGGCTGCGCGCCGCCGGACATGACCTGCCCGCGCTCGGGCGCATCGTCATGCAGTCTTTCCTGCGCCACGCGCTGCGCGACGGCTTTTTTCATGCCGACATGCACCCCGGCAATCTGTTCGTCGATCCGCAGGGCCGGCTGGTGGCGGTGGATTGCGGCATCATGGGCCGGCTGGGCCAGAAAGAACGGCGCTTCCTCGCCGAAATCCTCTACGGCTTCATCACCCGCGACTGGCTGCGCACCGCGCAGGTGCATTTCGAAGCCGGCTATGTGCCGCCGCACCATTCGGTGGAAGACTTCGCGCAGGCGATCCGCGCCATCGGCGAGCCGATCCATTCCCGCCCCGCCGACCAGATTTCCATGGCGAAGCTGCTGACCCTGCTGTTCGAGGTCACGGCGCTGTTTGATATGCAGACGCGCCCGGAGCTGCTGCTGCTGCAGAAGACCATGGTCGTGGTGGAGGGCGTCGCCCGCAATCTCGACCCGCGCCTCGACATGTGGAAGACCGCCGAGCCCGTGGTGCGCGGCTGGATCGAACGCAATCTCGGGCCGGCGGGGCGGCTGGAGGAGGTGGCCGACGGTCTGGGAGCGCTCGGCCGCTCGCTGCAAACCCTGCCGGAGCTGATGGCGCAGGGCCAGCGCATCGCCAACCAGCTCGATGCCGCCACCCGCGACGGCCTCGCGCTGGCGCCCGAGACGATGGAAGCCATCGGCCGGGCGGAAGGGCGCGGCAATCGCTGGATGACCATCGCCCTCTGGGTGATCGCCGGGCTGCTGGCGGGGCATCTGCTGTTCTAGCGCGCGGTCCGATCAGATGGGATCGATCTGATCGGTGAATCGCCCTCTAAGTCCATGAAGGAGAATGCGCGATCTGATCCGCCGGCGGGGGCGGGCCGATCGGCGCAGGCTCGAAGGGAGGTGCCGCGTGAGCCTCGTCCATAATGAGCGTACGAAGTATCTCGCTACCTTGGTCAACACCATCGCGGCGGCCACCCTTGCGGCGGGCGTCGTTGCCCCGCTGGTTGCTTTCACCTTTGGCGTGCCGGGCCCCTCCAGCGGCGGATTCGCGATTGCCGTCAGCGTTGTTTGGCTTTTGACCGGCGCCGCCCTACATTATGCGGTAAGGATTATCCTTGGGAGGCTCAGGCCATGACGTGGCTGCAGTGGTACGCCCTCATTGGCATTCCCGCTCTTCTCCTGACGGGCGCTTATGTCGCCGTCCGGCTCTCGGCGCATGATGATCGACGCGCCGGCCCTGCAGAATGATCGCCGGCGTGTGAGGCGTAAGGCCGGACGGGCCGATATGTTGCGGGCAGTTGCCCCTGTCCGCCGAGGTGCGCGCGCGCTATAGCGCAAGGCGGCTTTTCGGGGACATCGGCATGCTCACAGGCAAGACGGTTCTGCTCATCATCGGCGGCGGCATCGCGGCCTATAAGAGCCTCGACCTCATCCGCCGGCTGAAGGAGCGCGGCGCGCGGGTGCGGGTGGTGATGACGGCGGCCGCGCAGCATTTCGTCACGCCGCTTGCCGCCGGCGCGCTGGCCCATGAGCCGGTCTTCACCGAACTGTTCGACCGCGCGGCGGAGCACGACATCGGCCATATCCGGCTCTCCCGCGAGGCCGACCTCATTATCGTCGCGCCGGCGACCGCCGATCTGATGGCCAAGATGGCGCATGGCCTCGCGGACGACCTCGCCAGCGCCGTGCTGCTCGCCAGCGACCGGCCGATCCTCGTTGCTCCCGCGATGAACCCGCTGATGTGGGCGAACCCGGCGACGGCGCGCAATGTGGCCCAGCTCCGCGCCGACGGCATCCATGTCGTCGGCCCCCATGTCGGGGAGATGGCCGAGCGGGGCGAGGCGGGGCCGGGACGCATGGCGGAGCCGCTGGACATCGTGGCCGCGGCCGCGGCCCTGCTCGCCCCCGCGCCGGGGCCGCTCGCGGGGCGGCATGTGCTCATCACCTCCGGCCCCACCCATGAGCCCATCGACCCTGTGCGCTACATCGCCAACCGTTCATCGGGCAAACAGGGCCACGCCATCGCCGCCGCTGCCGCCAAGGCGGGCGCGCGGGTGACGCTGGTCGCCGGTCCGGTCCATCTGCCGGACCCGCCGGGCGTTACGGTTCACCATGTGGAAACGGCCCGGCAGATGCAGGAATCGGTCGAGGCCGCCTTGCCGGCGGACGCGGCCATCTTCGCGGCGGCGGTGGCCGACTGGCGGGTGGCCAGCGCGGCGGACGAAAAGATGAAGAAGGAGGGCGGCGCGCTGCCCGCGCTCACCCTCGCGGAGAACCCCGACATTCTCGCGGGCATCGCCCGGCGGGGGGAGGGGCGTCCGCGCCTCGTGGTCGGGTTTGCCGCCGAGACCCAGAACATCGTCGCCTATGCCACCGCCAAGCGCGCCCGCAAGGGCGCCGACTGGATCGTCGCCAATGACGTCTCCGCCCGGAGCGGCATCGAGGGCGGGGTCATGGGCGGGGACCGCAACGCGGTTCATCTCATTACCGATGCCGGCGCCGAGGCCTGGCCGGCCGCCTCCAAGACGGAGGTGGCCGAGCGGCTGGTGGCCCGCATCGCCGTCTTTCTCAGCACGGAGACCGCCCGATGACCGCCCCGCTCGATCTGCCGCTCATGGTGCTGCCGCATGGCGAGGGGCTGCCGCTGCCGGCCTATGCGACGGCGGGGGCGGCCGGGCTCGATCTCGTCTGCGCGCTGCCGGAAGACGCGCCGCTGGTGCTGGCTCCCCTTGCCCGCGCGGCGGTGCCCACGGGCATCGCCCTGGCGCTGCCGACGGGCTTCGAGGCGCAGGTGCGCCCGCGCTCGGGTCTCGCGCTCAAGCAGGGGCTGACCGTGCTGAACACGCCGGGCACGGTGGACGAGGATTACCGCGGCGAGGTGAAGGTGATTCTCATCAATCTCGGCGAGGCGCCGGTGGAGATCACGCGCGGCCAGCGGATCGCGCAGATGGTGGTGGCGCCCGTGACGCGGGTTCATCCGGTCGTTGTCGGGAATTTGGATGAAACAACACGCGGTAGCGGTGGATTCGGCTCGACAGGCCTCGACGCCGCGGCGATAAAGGGTTAGCCAAGGCGGGCCGGTCCTTTTCGCCGTACCGACGAGAGCCGCCGACGAGTTAAACCGCCGAGAGCTGAACCGCCGAGAGTTAAGCCGCCGACCATGCCGCGCCTGTCCGACAAGAGCCTGCTCGCCATCGCCGCGGTCGTGGACGTCGCGCTGCATGCGCGCGGCATGCCGGTGGCCGCCAAGGCGCTGGCCGCGCGGCATGACCTTCCCCCGCGCCACCTCGAACCCGTGCTGCAGGCGCTCGTCCATGCCGGCGTGCTGAAGGGCGTGCGCGGCCCGCGCGGCGGCTATGAACTCGCCCGCGAGCGGCGGCGCATTACCGTGGCCGAGGTCGTGCGCGTGGTCGAGGCGGAGGCGGATGAGGCGATGGAGACCGCGCCGGCCATCGTGCGCGACATCGTGCAGCCGGCGGTGGCGGAGGCCGAGCGGGCCTTCGAATCGGCGCTGGACGGGGTGACGGTGGAGGATCTCTGCCGGGCGTCCGCCCAGGACACGCTGCGCAAGGGCCTGCCCGAAGGCATCGATTTCACCATTTAATTTTGTTGATTATTTATATCCTCGACATAACGTCGTGAATAAGCTAGCGATAGCTCAACGTGAGGGGGCGCGCGCAAGCGCCCCGCACAACAGTGCAATGTCGCGGGTTCGCCGCCGGTTCCACAGGCCGGCCTTCAATGCCCGCGTTCGCAGGAGACGCTCATGGCCGACGCCGCCGTCAACTCGTCCGCTCCCGCCAAGGTGGGGCGCGGCAAGGTCTATAGCTCGATCACCGAAACCATCGGCGACACGCCACTGGTGCAGCTCAACCGGCTGCCCGCCGAGCGGGGCGTGAAGGCGCGCATCCTCGCCAAGCTCGAATTCTTCAACCCCATCGGCTCGGTGAAGGACCGCATCGGCGTGTCCATGATCCAGGCGCTGGAAGAGGCCGGGCTGATCCGTCCGGGCACCGTGCTGGTCGAGCCGACCTCGGGCAATACCGGCATCGCGCTCGCCTTCGTCGCCGCCGCCCATGGCTACCGGCTGATCCTCGTCATGCCCGAATCCATGTCGGTGGAGCGGCGCAAGATGCTGGCGCTGCTCGGCGCCGAACTCGTTCTGACCCCGGCGGCGCAGGGCATGCGCGGCGCCGTGGCCAAGGCCGAGGAGCTGGTGAAGGATCTGCCGGACGCGATCATTCCGCAGCAGTTCCGCAACCCGGCGAACCCGGCCGTCCACCGCCGCACCACGGCGGAGGAGATCTGGAACGACACGGAGGGCGGCGTGGACATCGTGGTCTCCGGCGTCGGGACCGGCGGCACCATCACCGGCATCGGCCAGGTGCTGAAGCCGCGCAAGGCGAGCCTGCGCATGGTCGCGGTGGAGCCCGAGGACAGCCCGGTGCTCTCCGGCGGCCAGCCCGGCCCGCACAAGATCCAGGGCATCGGCGCCGGCTTCGTGCCGGATGTACTGGACCGCTCGGTGATCGACGAGGTGGTGACGGTCGGCAACCAGACGGCCTTCGAGACCGCCCGCGCCATCGCCCGGCTGGAGGGCATTCCGGTCGGCATTTCCTCCGGCGCGGCCATCGCGGCGGCGCTGGAGGTGGGCGCCCGGCCGGAGAGTGCCGGCAAGACCATCGTCGTCATCATCCCCTCTTTCGCTGAGCGCTACCTCTCGACGCCGCTCTTCGAGGGGCTCTGAGCGCCCGCCGTCCCCAGAGGGGCGGCACCGTTTCGGCCGTCGCCCTTCTAGTGCGACTCCCCCTTCGGTAAAGTCACGGTGATTCGGGGGCGCGACGTTGCGCCGGCCCGTGACAGACCGGGCATTGACAGTCGGCAAGGGGGGACGGGCGCGGATGGCGCAGCCGGCCGGCAGGCATGAGGCCGCGAAGGGCGGGGCAGAGGCGCAGGCCGCGCCCCGCGCGCCCGTGTTCGGCCTTTACGCCGCAACGCCCGAGCCCGATGCGGTGCGCCTGTTTCCCGCGGCCTCCGACCCCGCCGCCGCGCCGCCCGCGCGATCCGGGCC
>JAEZMI010000110.1 GCA_023414975.1 Pseudomonadota bacterium
ATGTAGATGAAGGTGATGCCCACCCGCTTCTGGATGGCGCGCAGCTCGGTGCGCATGTGCTGGCGCAGCTTGAGGTCCAGCGCCGAGAGCGGCTCGTCGAGCAGCAGCACGGAGGGCTCGACGGCCAGCGCGCGGGCGATCGCCACGCGCTGCTTCTGGCCGCCGGACAGTTCGGAGACGCGCTTGTGGCCATGCTCGGCGAGCGCGACCTGGATGAGCAGGTTCTTCACCTTCTCGTCGCGCTCATGGCGCGGCACGCCGCGCACGCGCAGGCCGTAGCCGATGTTCTCGGCCACCGTCATCATCGGGAAAAGGGCGAGGTTCTGGAAGATCAGCGCGGTCGGCCGCTTGTTCGGGCCGATGCCCTTCATGTCCTGCCCGCCGATCCGCACCGTGCCGCGCGTCGGCTCGATGAAGCCGGAAATGGTGCGCAGGAGCGTGGTCTTGCCGCAGCCGGAGGGGCCGAGGAAGGAGAAGAACTCGCCGGGTTCGATGGTGAGATTGGCGTCCCGCACGGCGACGAAGTCCCCGAAGGTGACGTTGACGCCCTCAAGCTCGACGGCAGCGGCCATGGATGTTCCGTTCAATTTGCACGTGACAGGGGCGGCGCTCCGTGCGCCGTCCAACTCGGAGCGTCGCACCCGGACGCCCTCGCTTCGTCGTCATCCCGGCCAAGGCGACGCCGCGGAGCCGGGATCGCCCGCCATCCGGGCGGCGATCCCGGATCGCGCCGGTGACGCGTCCGGGAAGACGGGGAAGGTGGCCCGCAGGCCACCCGCCCCGCCTCTTTCTCACGCCGCCTTGAACTTCTCGGCGTACTGGGTGCGCAGCTCGGCGTACCACGACGGCTCCGGCGGGCGGCTCCACAGATTGTTGAGCGCGTTGCCGGGATAGGCCTCGGCGAAGTTCTTCTTGGCGACCTCGGAGAGGAAGGCGTCGGCGCCCTTCACCACCGGGTTGTAGCCCGAGCCGTCGGCCACCAGCGCCGAGGCTTCCGGGGTGTGGATGTAGTTCAGCCACTCATAGACCTGCGGGATGTTCTTGGCCGCCTTGGTCATCGCCCAGCCGTCGACCCAGGTGATGGCGCCTTCCTGCGGGGCCATGTAGGTGACGGGCTTGCCCTGCTTCTTCAGCGAGAGGGGCGGGCCGTCCCAGGTCTGGCCGATGACGCAGCCATTCTCCATGAAGCCGGACTTGGTGTTGTCGGCCGAATCCCAGAACTGCTTGATCTGCGCCTTGTTCTCGATGGCGAAGGCGAGGATCGGGTCGTAGATCTTCTTCATCGACTCCTCGTCCTTGAAGGCGTCGAGCATGCGGTTGGAGGGCAGCTTGCCGGTCTTGTCCCACCACAGGCCGATGCCGAGCAGCAGCGAGTGCGGGCGGCCCTGCATCTTGCCCTTGAACTCGGGCGCCCAGAGCGTGCCGTAGGACAGCTTGTCATAGGTCAGGCCGGGGGCGAGGTCGGTGCGCCAGGAAATGGCTTCCGAGCCCCAGCAATGCGGCACATGGTAGAGCTTGCCGTCCCAGGTCCACACGCTGGTCGAGGCCTCCAGCATGGAGGGCAGGAGGTTGTCGAGCTTCAGCTTCGAGGTGTCGAAGGGCGCGAGGATATCGAGCTCCTTGAACTGCGGGGCGCGGTCGCGGGTCGGCTCGCACAGGTCGAAGCCGTCGCCGCCGGTGGCCTGCAGCTTGTTGATCTGCTCCTCGTTCTGCGAGAACGGGGTGGTCTTCACCTTGATGCCGGTCTTCTTCTCGAAGTTCGGGATGACCGGGTTGGGCAGTTCGTCGTCCCAGTTGAGCAGGCTCAGCTCGCCCGAGGAGGAAAACGCGTCCTTGACGATCCAGGGGCCGGTCGCGGCGATGGTGCCGGCGGCAAGGGCGCCTTTCATCGCGCCCTTGAACAGGACGCGGCGGGTGAAGCTGCGCGCCGCGAGCAGCGTTTCGATCGAGGAATTGGTGGCATCCGGCTTCTTGGTCACGTCGCTGGTCCCCTCTGGTCGCCCCTGCGGGCGTTTATGGCCGGGGGAGTCTTCAGCACGAAGCGTGCCAGAGGCGCGCGAGGCCGGCCGCGGGCGCCGCGCGCGGGCCGGGGCAACCCCGGCGCTGCCGCGCTTTTATGCACCGCGCCGGCGGCCCTGCACGCGCAACGGGCGCAGATACCGCGCCGAACGAAAGCCGGCGCTTTCGTTTCGCACCCCTCCCGCGCGTGACCCGCGCGCCTCTCACCCGAGCGCGGCCAACATCTCCGCCGCCAGCGCGTGCACGTCGTCGCGGTGGCCGGTGCGGCCCGACGGCGCGTCCACCGTCGAGGTCATGACCATGGAGACCCCGCGCGCGGGGGCGACATAGAGCATCTGCCCGCCATAGCCCCAGCCGTAATGCACGGGGCTTCCCGCCATCTCGCGGGTGAACCAGCCATAGCCATAGCCGTCGCCGGTGAAGCGCGAGGCCGTGCGCACCTGCCAGCTCTCGGTAATCCACGCCTGCGGGATGATCCGCGCGCCCGCCGCGTTCGTGCCGCCGCGCCGGTAGAGTTCGGCGAAGGCGAGCAGCGCGGTCGGGCGCATCGCCATCTGGTTGCCGCCGAAATAGATGCCCTGCGGGTCGCGCTCCCAATCGGTGATGGCGAACCCCTCGACATCGCCCAGCCAGTCGCGCGCCAAGGCGAGCGTCGAGCGCCCGCTCGCGCGGGTGAGGATGGCGGAGAGAAGATGCGTCGAGCCGGTGGAATAGAGCATCGCCCCGCCCGGCGCGTCGACGAAGGGCCGGCTGAGCGCCGCGCGCACCCAGTTCCGGCTGGCGATCCATTCCCCGTAATAAGGCCCGGAGGTGCGCTCCAGCCCCGCCTGCATGGAGAGCAGATTGCCGATGGTGATCTCATTGAGGCGCGGGTCGGGATTCTCCGGCAGGTCCGCGCGCAGCAGCGGGGCGATCTTCTGGTCGGCGCCCGCCAGCACGCCCTTGTCTATGGCGATGCCGACAAGGGCGGAGACGATGCTCTTCGACGCGCTCTTGATGTTGGTCGGCCGGTCCACCCGCCCGCCCCGATAGCCCCGCGCGACCAGAAGCTCGCCCTCCTTCGCCACCAGCACGGTGCGCAAAGGCTCCAGCGCGGCGGCGCGGTCGAGGATCGGGGAGAGCCCCGCGGCCCGGTCAGCGGGCGGGGCGGGGGAGGTGGGCGAAGGGGCGGCGGGCAAAGGGCCTGCGGAAACGCCGCTCTCGCCCTGCGCAAGTGCTCGGGAGGCGAGAAGCAGCAGCGGAGCGGCAATCAGCGAACGACGGTGCATCCGGGGGAAGATAGGGCGGATGCGCGGGAGCGGTGGTCACGATGGGGGGAGGGTGGCGTTGACGAACTGTTTAGTAATCAGAAAAAAGATGCTATTCGGATCAAAAAAGGGGGGAGCCGTGTTTAATCCAGATTGTCCAGATAAATGTCCGCCACATGATGCAGAGCCTGCGAGTAGGACTGTCTTTCGGCAAATAAACGAAATTCCTATACGCGAAGATCATTTCCTTTCACATGTTGAACTAAATAAAAAACATTCTGATCCTAACATTTGCACGCACTGGGGTTGCTCGGTTTGGATTGATAGAGAGGGTGTCGAGCATGCTCGCGCTATAATACCTCATTTTCGTCAGACTTATATTGTTTCGGGTGAATTAAATCCATCGGATGGTGTTATAAAACATACGCCTCACCGTAATCAAAGTGGTCATTACACATTTTGGAAATTTTATCGGCATAATATTAGTCAAAAATTTCAAGTCGCTCTTCAGCCAAACGAGGAGTGGTCGTGATGTGGAATGCTACATTGCCGTCGAGATCGTCATCTCATTTGGGATTGATCAGTCCTGAGCGCATACTTTATGAATTTGAGGAGCCCTTGATATTCACAGCTCGGTTGGGCTTTGCAGAACTTCTTTTTCTTAAAGTATCTGAGATTGAAAGTGAGGCTTTATATCTAGCCACGTCAATATATCCGCATATTCTCGATGCTGTCGAGAGCGGATCTTTATCACTTCGCGGCGCTATGCAGAGCGGGCCATGCTTTATTGTTCAAATGGCAGACTCTTCTAGAGTCCTCCGTTACTGGGACTGCAACCCGGACGATGTGCCAGAACAATTTCTGCCTAAGCGAGGAGTTGGGCTGACACCCGGAATGGGATGGGTTGCAGATACTTATGAGCAGATAGATGCTTTCTTTTCCGTGAGATTTTCGGGCGAAACACTATCCCGAGAGACTATGTCATTTCAAACGTTTAAGAATCTTATTGATAATGTCTATGAATCTGTGCGTCGGATGTTTGCTCCTTCTGGATTAGAGAAAGCCAAAAGCGCTACGTTTGACTTTAGGATATATGAACCTGAGTTCGGATCTCTGATAGTTAATATTGAAAATTTGGAATTAAATCCTAAGAATATCAGAAGGCATCTTAAAAATAAGGACGTAGATATTGATGATGTCCGTGCTGGATTCGTGAATAAAAAAGATGAATTCTTTCGTGAAATGGAGGCTGTAACCGAGATTGCTCGCGCTCGCGAATTAAGTAATTCTGACGCCGACGAACATTTTGGTGTTCTAAAAAAAGTAATGGGATTACTTCCGGGGGAGTCTACGGAATTCGATAAGATTGAGTTCAGTGGGGCCGCGGGGGCCAAGAGGCAAACAATAATTATTGAAGGAACTACAGCTAGTCGATTGCGCCGAGCTCACGATGCAGCATCGGGAGTGCAGAAGTCGCTTATTGGGGCGATAATTATAACAAATTCTAACAGCAATACGTTTGTTGTGCGTTTAGATGGTGGGCGTCAACTTACCTGTCACCTGCAGGGAGATAAATTCAAAATATTAATGGCGGATATTCGCTTTAGAAGTGAAAGTAGAGTAAATGTTTATGGGCGACTTTACCGTCGATCTCAGCGTGATTACATGGAGCTCGATGATCTTCCAGATTTCATATAGTTTCTAGCGATCTAGTCCCCCTCACCCCCCACTCGCGATCACCAGATCATCCCGGTGCACCATCGCCGCGCGGCCTTCAAACCCCGTGATCCCCGCGATCTCGTCGGATGACCGCCCGCGGATGCGGTCGGCGTAGTCGTGGTCATAGGCCACCAGCCCGCGGCCGACTTCGGCGCCGTCCGGCCCGCGCAGCACCACGGCGTCGCCGCGCTGGAACTCGCCTTCCACGCGGCTAACGCCGGCCGGCAGCAGCGAGGAGCCCCGGCGCAGGGCGGCGACCGCGCCGGCGTCGAGATGCAGCACGCCGCGTGGCTCCAGCGATCCGGCGATCCAGCGCTTGCGCGAGGCGACGGGGCTGGTGGGGGCGAGGAACCAGGTGCAGCGCGCGCCCTCGGCAATGGCGCGGATCGGGTTCTTCCCCTTGCCGGAGGCGATGACCATATGCGCGCCCGCCGTGGTGGCGATCTTGCCGGCCTCGATCTTGGTCTTCATGCCGCCGCGTGAGAGTTCCGTGCCCGCGCCGCCCGCCATCGCCTCGATCTCGGCGGTGATGCGCGGCACCACGGGCAGGAACTGCGCGTTCGGGTTTTCATTGGGCGGGGCGGTGTAGAGCCCGTCAATATCGGAGAGCAGCACGAGCAGGTCCGCGCTCGCCATGCCGGCGACGCGCGCGGCGAGCCGGTCATTGTCGCCATAGCCGATTTCCGAGGTCGCCACCGTGTCGTTCTCGTTGATGACCGGCACCACCTTCATTTCCAGGAGCTTGGCCAGAGTCGAGCGCGCATTGAGGTAGCGCCGGCGCTCCTCCGTGTCGCCGAGCGTGATGAGGATCTGCCCGGCATTCACCCCCTCATGCGCCAGCGCCTCCGACCAGGCCCGCGCGAGCGCGATCTGCCCGACGGCGGCAGCGGCCTGGCTTTCCTCCAGCTTCAGCGGGCGCCGGGGGAGCCTCAAGACATTGCGGCCGAGCGCGATGGCCCCGGAGGAGACCACCAGCACCTCCTTGCCCTCGCGGTGGAGCTGGGCGACATCCTCCGCCAGCGCCGCGAGCCAGGCATGGCGCAGCGCCCCGCGCGCGGAATCGACCAGCAGCGCCGAGCCGACCTTCACCACGATGCGGCGGAAGGCGGAAATCTGCGGCGCGGGCGCCGCGCGGGGCGCATCGGTGGCGATCGGGGCGGCGGCGAG
>JAEZMI010000046.1 GCA_023414975.1 Pseudomonadota bacterium
GGATAGGTCCAGCGCTCGATCTCGCCATAATGCTCGATGTCGGTGAGCGGCTGGATGCGCGTGTTCACCTCGTCATTGATGCGGCGCAGCTGCTCGAAATTGGCCGGCGTCAGCGCGACCTTGCCGGCCCGGCCATTGCCGTTGCCGCACTCGGCCGGCTGCTCCGCGCAGAAGCGGGCATAGCCCACGGGGGTGGCGGTGTTGCTCCCCGCAATCATGTTCGAGCCGGGGGCGCTGCGCATCGCCAGATGCACATCGCCGACCCGCTCGCTCGCCTGCGCCGGGGAGGTGCCCCAGACGCCGGCCATCGCCGCTATCACGACCGCTGCCGCCGCCGCGAGACGGGCTCGTTCGAGCCTCTTGTTCATCGCGTACCTCATTCCTGTCTATGAAAGACATCATGGCAGCGATGTTTTTATTCTGGTCTAAGCGATGTCGAAGATTCACGGCGACCTTGGATAGGGCTCGTTAACACCTGTTTGTCTTGGCATTAACCATTACTATTGGCGGGTTGTTGATAAAGCGGGTCCGTCCGCCCCACGGCCCGCGACCCGGCGTGCCGGGGAGAAGTGCTCCTGCGCGCTCAATTCTTTGCGCACGCTCGATTCTTTGCGCGCACTCGATTCTTTGATCGTCTCCGCCCTATGGACGCTTGCCCGCTCCCGCGGCCGCGCCTATGTGATCGGCGTGCTTGACCCATCGCAGATCGCCGCCCAGCGCCGCCAGCCCATCCTCAACGTGCCGACGGTGATCACCGTCCTGGCGGCGGTGATGCTGGCGATCCAGGCGCTCAGGGATTTCGTCGATCCCGACACCGGCATCGAAATCCTCGCGCTCTTCGCCTTCATTCCCGCCCGCTTCGACCCGTCGGTTCTCGCCGAGGGCATCCTGCCGGGCGGGGTGGGCGCGGATGTGTGGACCTTCGTCACCTATGCCTTCCTGCATGGCGGCTGGACCCATGTCGGCCTCAACCTGCTGTGGATGCTGGCCTTCGGCAGCCCGGTGGCCCGCCGCTTCGGCACGCTGCGCTTCCTTTTGTTCTTCCTCGTCACGGCGGCGGCGGGGGCGGGGCTGCACCTCGTCACCCATGAGGGCGAACTGGTACCGATGATCGGCGCCTCGGCGGCGGTGTCGGGCTGCATGGCCGCGGCGATCCGCTTCATGTTCGCGTCCGAGGGGCATGTGATCTGGCAGCCGGATGCGATGAGCGCCTCCGTGCATTTTCCCGCCCCGCCGCTCGGCGTCGTGATGCGCGACCGCCGGGTGATCGGCTTCGTCGTTGTCTGGTTCGTCATCAATATCGGCTTCGGCCTGATGACGCCGGCCGGCATCGCCGATGGCAGCATCGCCTGGGAAGCGCATATTGGCGGCTTCCTCGTCGGGCTGCTGCTGTTTCCGCTGTTCGATCCGGTGCGCAAATACCCGGACAGCCACCCCTATTCCGGCCGCCACCAGGGCTGAAGGCGGGCGCTCTCCAAGCGGTTACCCGGCCTTTGACCCAAGCCTATTGCCTCACGCAGCGTTAAGGCGGATCATTTCCGGCTCAGGCCGCGCTTCACGACGGCCTTCACGAGCGGCCGGCGGGAGAGCCGACCGGCTGCCGAATGGGAAGGAGGCATGCCATGACGGTTCGTTCGATCCTGAACGAGAAGGGATACGACGTGGAGACCATCCGCCCCGACGCAAGCCTGCGTCAGGCGGTGGAAGTGCTTGCCGACAAGCGCATCGGCGCTATCGTGGTGACCGATGCCGAACGCCGCGTGGTCGGCATCCTCTCGGAACGCGACTGCGTGCGGGTGATCGGCCATGACGGGCCGCAGCGGCTCAACGACCCGGTGTCCTCGGTCATGACCTCGAAGGTGGTGACGGCCGACGGCAACGAGACCGTGCATCAGGTCATGGAGCACATGACCGCCGGGCGCTTCCGCCATCTGCCGGTGGTGCAGGGTGGCAAGCTGATCGGCATCATCTCGATCGGTGACGTGGTGAAGCATCGTCTCGCGGAAATGGAGCGCGAGAGCCACGCCATGCGCGAATACATCATGTCCACCTGACACATGCGCTCCCGGCCAGAGGGTCGGGAGCGTCGCCGGCCGGCGGGACGCACGCTCAGAAGCGCGGCGTGTCGGTCTTTTTGGGCGTGCCGTAAACCTCGGCCGGGTCGAACAGCTTGCCGCCGTCATTGACCGTAAGCGTGAGGGCCGGCGTCGGGGCAGCGCCGAGTGGCACGGAGCGGAAGAAGCAGGAACGGTGCCCGGTGTGGCAGGCCGCACCCGTGCCGCCCATGCGCACGCGCATCACCACCGCGTCCTGGTCGCAATCGACCCGAAGCTCGACGAGCTTCTGCACATGGCCGCTTTCCTCGCCCTTCTTCCACAGACGCCCGCGCGAGCGGCTGTAGTAATGCGCCTCGCCGGTCTCGATGGTGAGGGCGAGGGCCTGCGCGTTCATGTGCGCGACCATCAGCACGACGCCGTCATCCGCATCGACGGCAACGGCGGTGATCAGCCCATCGGCATCGAATTTCGGCGCGAGGCGCTGGCCTTCCTCGACCTCGGCCTTGCTGCCGCGCGCGGCGAAGGCCGGCACGCCCGGCTCAGCCACGCACGCCCCGCAACAGGCTCATGAAACGCACCTGCTCCTGCGGATCGTCGCGGAAGACGCCGGTGAACTGGGTGGTGACGGTCGACGCGCCCTGCTTGCGGACGCCGCGCATGGCCATGCACATGTGCTCGGCCTCGATCAGAACGGCGACGCCGCGCGGCTTCAGCGCCTCGTCCATCGCGGTGATGATCTGCGAGGTGAGGTGCTCCTGCGTCTGCAGACGCCGCGCATAGAGGTCGACGATGCGGGCGATCTTGGAGAGGCCCACCACGCGCTCGACCGGGAAATAGGCGACATGAGCCTTGCCGACGAAGGGCACCATGTGGTGCTCGCAATGCGAGTGGAACGCGATGTCGCGCACCAGAACCATGTCGTCGAAATTGCCGATCTCGCCGAAGGTGCGGTCGAGCAGGGCCCCGGACTCGGCGGCATAGCCGCTGTAGAACTCCTCATAGGCCTTCACGACACGCTTGGGCGTATCCAGCAGGCCCTCGCGGTTCGGGTCGTCGCCCGCCCAGGCGATGAGCGTGCGGACGGCGGCCTCGGCTTCCTCGCGGGTGGGGCGGTTCGTCGGTGTCGCCGCGGCGGCAACTTCGTTCTTCGCGCTACGCATCAGCGATTCAAGCACGGCATCCATGACGAACTCCGTTCGACGGCGCATTTGTAACCGGGCGCCGGGGTGTCACCGGTATTAATCGACATACGTGCCATGATCGGTCACGGATCAGCGCATCACCACCAACATAACGGCCGCGCTCCACGCCCGGAAGTGACATCCGGTTGCTTCCGCTTGCCGCCACCCGCACCTATATAGGTCGGCAAGGGTGGCCTGCAACGCAGCCGCATCGCGCGGCGCGACGGACGGACAAGCATGCTGAACGAGGTCTATAATCGCCGCATCCTTGAACTGGCAGCTGATATACCACGTTTGGGCCGGCTTGCCTCGCCCGATGCCACGGCAACGGTGCATTCCAAGCTTTGCGGTTCCACGGTTACAGTTGACCTTGCGGTACGTGAGGGGGTGGTCGCCGATTTCGCCCATGAGGTGCGCGCCTGCGCGCTCGGGCAGGCGTCGTCTTCCGTGATGGGGGCGCTCGTGGTCGGCTCGACGACCGCGGAACTGCGCACGGTGCGCGAGGCGATGCGGCGCATGCTGAAGGAGAACGGCCCGCCGCCGGAAGGGCGCTGGGCGGAACTCGCCGTGCTGGAGCCGGTGCGCGACTACAAGGCGCGGCACGCCTCGACGCTGCTCACCTTCGACGCGGTGGTCGACGCGCTCGACCAGATCGAGGCGAAGGCGGCGGTGGATTAGGGCGGCGACCCTCACCTCGCAATTCCGCACGGCCGCAGCAGAAGCCGGGATTGCGTCCCGCCCCCGTCATCCCGGACGGCCACAGGCCGATCCGGGATCGCGGCCAGAATGGAGAGTGATCCCGGCTCTACGGCTGCGCCTCCAGCCGGGATGACGGCTGATTATCGGGATGATGGTTAGGTGGTCGGCTGAAGTTCTCGTTGAAGGCTCAGCGTTCGGTGAAGAAGGTGAACAGGACCTCGTCCTTCTCCCCGGTCAGGCAGAGGAAACGGTTCGCGGTGTCGGAGCGGTCGCGTTGGATATAGGCCTCGCCCATGATGACGCCTTTTACCGGCGTTTTGCCGAGGGTGGATTCGGCCTGCGCGATGGTGAGGCCGTCCACGTCGATATAGATGTCGTCCACGGAGGGGGAGCGCTGCTTCAGCTTCTTCAGCGCGTCCGCCTTGCAGGCGGCGACGCGCTGCATGTCGGGATCGACGTCCGGCTCGTTGGCCGCCGCGGGATCGGGCTGCGTGCCGCCGGTGGGGCCGGGCGGGGCGGCGGGAGCCGGCGGGGGCGGGACATCCGGCAGTTTGGGCGGCCCGGCCTGCTGGGCGAGGGCGGGCCCCACCGTGAGCAGGAGCAGGAGGGTGAGGGGCGCCGTCATCCGCATCGTCTGAACCTTTCCACCGCCTATGTGCCCCCCAACGCGCGGCATTCGCGGCGGTTCCCGGCTATGGAGTGCCGACGGTGAGCCCGCGCATGCCGACGCGGATCGCCCGCCTGCCGCGGCTGATGCTGCGCGTGCCGATCCTGATCTACCGCTACAGCCTCTCCGCCTTCATGGGCCGGCAGTGCCGCTACCTCCCCACCTGTTCGGAATTCGCCGAGACGGCGATCGACCGACACGGCGCCTGGGCGGGCGGCTGGATGGCGGCGGGGCGCCTCTGCCGGTGCCATCCCTGGGGCGGCTCGGGCTTCGAGTGCGTGCCGGCCGAATTGCCCGCCGATGGCGCGTGGTATATGCCGTGGCGCTATGCGCGGACGCCTTCGAGGCAGGAGGCCCCGCGCGCCAACTGACCAGAAGCCTACCTGCGTGGTTCGCAGGAGTGGGCAGGAGAAACGACATGGCCGATATCCACCTGACCTTCCCCGATGGCGCCGTCCGAGCCTATGCCTCCGGCACCACGGGCGCGGAGGTCGCCGCCTCCATCGCCAAATCCCTCGCGAAGAAATCGCTCGCCATGAAGCTCGACGGCGTGCTGAGCGACCTCGCGGACCCCATCACATCGGACGCCAAGTTCGAGATCGTCACCCGCGAGAGCCCCGAGGCGCTGGAACTCATCCGCCACGACGCCGCCCATGTGCTGGCGGAGGCGGTGCAGGAGCTGTGGCCGGGCACGCAGGTGACGATCGGCCCGGTGATCGAAAACGGGTTCTATTACGACTTCTTCCGCAACGAGCCCTTCACGCCGGAGGATTTCCCCGCCATCGAGAAGAAGATGCGCGAGATCATCGCCCGCGACGCCGCCTTCACCAAGGAAGTGTGGGACCGCGAGACGACAAAGCGCGTCTTCAAGGAGAAGGGCGAGGCGTTCAAGGTCGAGCTGGTCGATGCCATCCCCGCCGACCAGCCGATCAAGATCTACAAGCAGGGCAGCTGGTTCGACCTTTGCCGCGGCCCGCATATGCCGAGCACCGGCAAGATCGGCGACGCCTTCAAGCTGATGAAGGTGGCCGGCGCCTATTGGCGCGGCGACAGCAACAACCCCATGCTGACGCGCATTTACGCCACCGCCTGGCGCACGCGCGAGGAACTCGACGCCTACATCGTCCAGCTGGAGGAAGCCGAGAAGCGCGATCACCGGCGCCTCGGCCGGGAGATGGACCTGTTCCACTTCCAGGAGGAAGGGCCGGGCGTCGTGTTCTGGCACCCGAAGGGCTGGAACCTGTTCCAGAACCTCGTCGCCTATATGCGCCGCCGCCTCGCCGCCGATTACAGCGAGGTCAACGCCCCGCAGGTGCTCGACAAGTCGCTGTGGGAGACCTCGGGCCATTGGGGCTGGTACAAGGACAACATGTTCAAGGTGCAGCCGGCCGGCGACACCGAGGATAATGACCGCGTCTATGCGCTGAAGCCCATGAACTGTCCGGGCCATGTGCAGATCTTCAAGCACGGGCTGAAGTCCTATCGCGACCTACCCATGCGCCTTGCCGAATTCGGCGCGGTGCACCGCTACGAGCCGTCCGGCGCGCTGCACGGGCTGATGCGCGTGCGCGGCTTCACCCAGGACGACGCGCACATTTTCTGCACCGAGGAGCAGATGGCGGCGGAGTGCCTGAAGATCAACGATCTCATTCTCTCCACCTATGCCGATTTCGGCTTCGAGGAGATCGTGGTGAAGCTCTCCACGCGCCCCGAGAAGCGCGTCGGCTCCGACGCGGTGTGGGACCACGCCGAAGACGTGATGGGCCGCGTTCTCACGCAGATCGAGGCCGAATCCGGCGGCAAGATCAAGACCGGCATCCTGCCGGGCGAGGGCGCCTTCTACGGCCCGAAATTCGAGTACACGCTGCGCGACGCCATCGGCCGCGAATGGCAGTGCGGCACGACGCAGGTGGACTTCAACCTGCCGGAGCGCTTCGGCGCCTTCTATGTCGATGCCGACGGGCAGAAGAAGACCCCGGTGATGATCCACCGCGCCATTTGCGGCTCGATGGAGCGCTTTACCGGCATCCTCATCGAGCACCATGCCGGGCACTTCCCGCTCTGGCTGGCGCCGGTGCAGGCGGTGGTGGCGACCATCACCTCCGAAGGCGACGCCTATGCGCAGGAAATCGTCGCGCTGGCCAAGAAGCGTGGGCTGCGCGTCGACCTCGACCTGCGCAACGAGAAGATCAACTACAAGGTCCGCGAGCACTCGCTGGCCAAGGTGCCGGCGCTGCTGGTCGTCGGGCGCAAGGAGGCGGCCGAGCGTACCGTCTCCATCCGCCGTCTCGGCTCGCCCAACCAGACGACGCTGACGCTGGACGAGGCGCTCGCCGCGCTGGTGGCCGAAGCCAGCCCGCCGGACATGCTGCGGGACTGAGGGGGCGGGGCTGCGTCCGCGCCGTCCCGATCGGCGGGACGGTGCCGTCGAAACACCGTCATGGCCGGGCTTGACCCGGCCATCCACGCCTTCCTCCCATGTCGAAATCGTCAATCCCGGCCGCATCCCGTGCGGCGTCTACTTGGCACCGTTTACTTGGGCACCGTTTACTTGGGCGGCGTTTCGGCGGGGCGCGGCGGCGCGGGCGGCAGCGGCGGGGGCGGATAGGCCCCGGTGTCGCGGCGCAGGCTGGGATTGCTGGTGGCACCGGGCACATTGAGCCGACGCTGCTGCGGGGTCCAGTAGGACGGACCCTGCATCAGGTTCTGGCTGTTGGGGCGGACGGCATCGGGGCGTGGCGGCATGGTGCGGTTTCCCGGATTGGTCGTCGTCTGGCCGAGG
>JAEZMI010000061.1 GCA_023414975.1 Pseudomonadota bacterium
GCAGCGCCCCGCGCGCGGAATCGACCAGCAGCGCCGAGCCGACCTTCACCACGATGCGGCGGAAGGCGGAAATCTGCGGCGCGGGCGCCGCGCGGGGCGCATCGGTGGCGATCGGGGCGGCGGCGAGGTCGGCGGGACGGCGGGTCATCGGACGGCTTCACGGCAGGGGCGCGCCGGTCACCCAGCGCGCCGAAGGAAGGGACGCCGTCTCATACGCGCTTTCGCGGGAACTCGCGCGGATTTTTGCGGGGGAGGGCGGCCCGTCGCTCTTGCGCCCGGCGACCCCCGAGGGCCGTCATCCCGGACGGCCGACGGCCGAGCCGGGATCGCGCGCCGCGCGCGCGTCTCTCTCTGGCCCCGATCCCGGCTCGCGCGTCGCTTGGCCGGGATGACGGCGGAGAGGGGGAGCGGCGAGGGGCGACGCGCCAAAGGAGCGGCCGCCGGCGTCACCCACACTCGCCTGATCGGCCACTCAATTTGCACACATCGTCCACCTGACTGCACTGACCAGCCACGACCGGACTGGGTGGCAGTGCGGAGGTATAAAGACACCTATCAGGGGCGCCAGGGCTCGGCCGGCTCGCGCGCCAGCTCCTCGGCGCGGCCCTCGTCGATGACATAGGCGAGCGCACGCAGCGCCTCGCGCACGCCCTGGCCGGACTGGGCGGAGAGCGCCAGCGGCTTCTTCTTCGCCGCGCGCTGGAGCCGGCCGAGTTGGGTCTTCAGCGTTTCCGCATCGAGCGAATCGATCTTCGTCAGCGCGACGATTTCCGGTTTATCCTCAAGGCCCTGGCCATAGGCGTCGAGCTCGGCGCGCACGGTCTTGTAGGTCTTGCCGGCGTGCTCGCAAGTGCCGTCGACGAGGTGCAGCAGCACGCGGCAGCGCTCGATATGGGCGAGGAAGCGGTCGCCGAGGCCCACCCCTTCATGCGCGCCCTCGATCAGGCCGGGAATGTCCGCCAGCACGAATTCGCGCCCGTCCACCTTCACCACGCCGAGGCCGGGATGCAGCGTGGTAAAGGGGTAGTCCGCGACCTTCGGTTTCGCGGCCGTCGTGGCGGCGAGGAAAGTGGATTTGCCGGCATTGGGAAGGCCCACAAGTCCAGCATCCGCAATGAGTTTCAGCCGCAGCCAGATCCAGCGCTCCTCGCCCTCCTGGCCGGGATTGGCCCGGCGCGGGGCCTGGTTGGTCGAGGTCTGGAAGTGCGCGTTGCCGAAGCCGCCATTGCCGCCCTTGAGCAGGCGCACCTTCTGGCCGATCTCCGTGAGGTCGGCGAGGACGGTTTCGCCATCCTCATCAAGCACTTCCGTCCCCGCTGGCACCTTCAAGACCACGTCGTCGCCCTTGGCGCCGGCGCGGTTCTTGCCCATGCCGAAGCCGCCCTTCTTGGCCTTGAAGTGCTGCTGGAAGCGGTAATCGATGAGGGTATTGAGGCCGTCGACGCACTCGATCCACACATCGCCGCCCCGCCCGCCATCCCCGCCATCGGGGCCGCCGAACTCGATGAACTTCTCCCGCCGGAACGACAGACAGCCCGCCCCGCCATCGCCGGAGCGGACGTAAATCTTTGCCTGGTCGAGGAATTTCATCGGTCAACGCTCGGATGTGGAAAGGCCTCCCACACGCGCGGGAGGCCTCAGACTAGCAGAAACCCCGGCTCAGTGCCGGGTGTCGATGGCGTGAAGCGTCGGGTGTGCGCTGGCCCCCCAGGCGCGCAGCGAGCTCCACAGCCGCTTCTCCAGCCGGAACCGGTCGACCGGCACCGAGGCGCCGAGCGCCCGGACCCGCGTCAGCCCGACGCCGGTCCACTGGAAACCGCACTTCTCAAGCACCCGGCGCGAGGCCGGATTGACGACGCGGGCGGAGGCGACGAGCGCGTCCAGCCCCCGGTCGGCGAAGGCGTGGTCGATCAGCGCCCGCGCCGCCTCGGTGCCGATGCCCCGGTCCCAATAGGGTTCACCGAGCCAGTAGCCGATCTCCGGCGCGTCCTCGTCGCGCTGGACGAAGCCGCACATCCCCACAGGTATCGGAGGACCGAAGTTGGACTCATCGGCTCCCCGCAGCGCCGCCTCGTTCTTGAGGAAGATCGCAAACGTCGCCGCCTTGGGCCCGCCCGGCAGATTGGCGATGAACGCCGCCGCGTCCGCCATACCGTAAGGATGGGGAATGTTCGCGGTCATCTCGGCCACCTTTCGGTTGTCCGCGAGCTCCGCGATCCATGCCATGTCCTCGATCCGGGGCGCGCGCAGGATCAGGCGGCCGGTTTCGAGGACGGAGGTACAGCTTTCCGCGAGAGGGGACCCGAAGGTCGCTTCGACGATGGTCATGGGACGTCTCCTGGGGGCCTGGAACGACGAAGGGGAGGCGGTTTCCTCGCCTCCCCTGTCGGGTACCCCGGGATGTCCTCTCAGGACGTTCGGGAAATCCTACCGGTCGGGCGAGACCGGTGGGATTTCAAGAACCTCACCGGCTTATTCGGCGGCCTCGGCGGCCGTAATGACGGATACGTACGTGCGGGAATTAGCTTTCGTGCGGAATTCGACTCGGCCTTCGGTAAGGGCAAAGAGCGTGTGGTCTTTGCCCATGCCGACGTTCACGCCCGGATGCCACTGCGTACCGCGCTGACGAACGATGATGTTGCCGGCCACGACCTTCTCGCTGCCGAACTTCTTGACGCCGAGGCGACGGCCGTCGGAATCGCGACCGTTGCGGGAAGAACCGCCAGCCTTCTTATGAGCCATGTTGCTCTCCTATCTCTCTCTGTGCGGTCTACGTCAGCCGGCGATCGAGGTCACGCGCACGACGGTGAAGTCCTGGCGATGACCGATCTTGCGGCGGGAATTCTGACGGCGACGCTTCTTGAAGGCAATGATCTTGCCGCCACGGGTGTGCTTCACGACCTCGACGGTCACCGAAGCGCCATCGACGAGCGGTGCGCCCATCTTCGGGCTCTCGCCGCCGAGCATGAGGACCGGCAGAGTCACGGCGGTGCCGGGCTCCGCGTCGATCTTGCCGACGGTGACGACTTCATCGGCGGCAACGCGATACTGCTTGCCACCCGTCTTGATGACCGCGAACATATTATGTCCTTTCGTTCGAGCCCGAACTCCTCGCCGCGAACGGCGCGGGATCGGCTTCTTTCGGTCGGTTGCGGGATGCGCCTGGGCCGGATTGCCCTTTTGGTGCGCGTTGCCTCATAACCGGGGGTGCCCGCCCTGTCAAGGAAACAGGGGCGCGAAAGCGCCGCGGCTGCGCCATTCGCGCCGTTTCCCGCTCACTTTCGATGGCGTTTTGTTACCGCGGCTGAACCATCAGGCCGGCGCCGCGTTGTCACCGGCAATGGCGTCGCGCTTGGCGACGCGCTCCAGATCACGAGGCACGATATGAACAGCCAACAGATCACCGGCGCCGCGCGGCAGATCGGCGGCCGCCTCCGCAACGTCGCGGGCCAGGTCACGCATGATGCCGCCTTGCGCGGCGAAGGCGTCTATGAGGAAGCCTTGGGCCGCGGCCAGCGCCTGGTGGGCGACGCCCGCGAGCAGGCGGCGCGTCTCGCCGACGAGGCCTATGAGATGGGCTACGACTATTATGATCGCGGCGTGCGGGCCCTCTCCCAGCACACCCGCGCCCACCCGCTCGCCGTGGTGGTCGCCGCCGGCCTCACCGGCGCCGCGCTGGCGTGGCTGTTCAGCTCGGGCCGTCGCCGCTGAGCCCGACCGGCGGCGGGCGAGCCCCGGCGCCCACAGCCGTTCCCGCCTTCCGGCGCGTCTTCCCTTGCAAGGCGCGCCGGCCTCGGCTATTCAGCCCCCGCTCCACGGCGCGGACCTGTTCCGCGCCCCGCGCGCGGAGAGGTGCCGGAGTGGTCGATCGGGACGGTCTCGAAAACCGTTGTGCGTGCAAGCGTACCGTGGGTTCGAATCCCACCCTCTCCGCCAGCTTCCTTCAGACGATCTCGGGCCCGCGGACGCCTGCCTCGCAGAGTGCGGGAAGGCTGGGATGGGCCGTGTCCGTGCGCCAGGCCGCCAGCGCCTTATGGCCGCTTTCCGTCAGGGCATAGACGCCCCGTTCCGCGCGTTCGAACCAGCCATAGACATTGCGATGCAGGATCTTCTGCGCGTCCGGCAGGGCCGGGCGCAAATCGCGCGGGCGCTTGGGCGCCTCGGCGAGGGCGGCGGCGCAGGCGAGCGCCTGCTGGCGGTAGGCCGTCATCACCGGCTTTCGCGTGCCCCCGCCCGCCACCGGGTCGCCGCGCCGGCGCCGGTGCTCGTCGACGACGCGCGAGCGCCGGCGATTGTCCTTGCGGGGCAGGGGGGCGGTCGGCGAGACCAGAATCTCGACCGTGCCATCGGCCGCGACGCCGAGAAGGCCGAGGCCCAGACGGCGGCAGAGATGGCGGAAGCGCGAATCGCTCTCCCGGCCCTTGCCGCGGGCTGAAAGCCGCGCGGCAAGCCACACCTCGTCGCCGATCGCCAGCCGGTCGACACCCTGAAGGACGAGCTCCAGATTGAAGGTGAGCTTGAGTTCGCCGATGACGACCACCGGAGGTTCGCCGTCGCGCAGGCCCACGAGATCACACGGGCCAATCTCTCCCTTTACGCTGTAACCCAGCGATTCGAGGAAGCGTTTCACGGGTGCGTAGAGGGTGGTTTCCAAACGGGACCTCGCCGGCGCGCTACCCCTACTTCACCGGGAAGGCCGCGCCCGTCAATCCGCGGCGCCTGATGGAGCCTCGGGCGGCGCGTCAGGGCTGGGCCGTCGGCGAGCCGCCGATCGTCG
>JAEZMI010000087.1 GCA_023414975.1 Pseudomonadota bacterium
GAGCTCAACAGCATCCTGTTCTACCCGGTCCAGTACGAGGGCGAGGAGAGCGAGCGCAACGTGTTCTACACCGGCGCGGCCCCGAACCAGCAGGCGATCCCGGCGGTGGATTACCTGATGGCGAATGAAGGCGTGCAGCGCTGGGTGCTGGCCGGCACCGACTATGTCTACCCGCGCACCACCAACAAGATCCTCGAAGCCTATCTCAAGTCCAAGGGCGTGAAGTCCGAGGACATCATGATCAACTACACGCCGTTCGGTCACTCCGATTGGCAGACCATCGTCGCCGACATCAAGAAGTTCGGTTCGGCCGGCAAGAAGACCGCCGTGGTCTCCACCATCAATGGCGACGCCAACGTTCCCTTCTACAAAGAACTCGGCAACCAGGGCATCAAGGCGACCGACATCCCGGTCGTGGCGTTCTCGGTGGGTGAAGAAGAGCTCGCCGGCATCGACACGAAGCCGCTGGTCGGCCACCTCGCGGCGTGGAACTACTTCCAGTCGGTCGACGTGCCGGAGAACAAGGAATTCATCAAGAAGTGGCAGGCGTTCACCAAGAACGACAAGCGCGTGACCAACGACCCGATGGAAGCCACCGTCATCGGCTTCAACATGTGGGTCAAGGCGGTCGAGAAGGCCGGCACCACGGACCCGGACGCGGTGATCGACGCCATCATCGGCGTGTCGGTGCCGAACCTCTCGGGCGGCTACTCGGCCATGATGCCGAACCACCACATCACCAAGCCGGTGCTGATCGGCGAAATCAAGGACGACGGCCAGTTCGACATCGTCGAGCAGACCCCCGGCCTGATCGTCGCCGAAGAGTGGTCGCCTCACCTCGAAGGCTCCAAGGACCTGATCGCCGATTGGCGCAAGCCGCTCAACTGCGGCAACTTCAACGTCAAGACCGGCAAGTGCGGCGGCGCTGGCCAGTGAGCCGCACCGCCTGATCGTTCCGCGATCCAACACCGGGTGCCGGCCGCCTTGGCGGCCGGCACTGCGCGGCCCCCGCGCCGCCGTGCCGTCGCCGCCGGACCTGTTCGGCCGCCAGCTTCCGCTCACCGACGGATGACGATGATTTCTCGCGCACGATGCCGCGGCGGCTGCCGCGCCTTTCTCGCCGTTCTGCTGGCGCTTTTCGCCGTGCTGGCGGCGCCGCTGGTCATGTCTCGAGCCGCGCAGGCGCAGGATATCAGCGCCCCGCTCGCCCAGCTGGCGAACGACAATTACAACGACACGGAAGCGGCCCTCGGCGCGCTGGCGTTGAGCGGCAGCCCGGCGGCCGCCCAGATCGTCGCCGCTTTGGCGGAGGGCAAGCTGGTGTACACCGCGACCGCGCCGCGTCAGCTCTTCATCCGCACCGATGCGGGCCTCGTCGATCCCGTCACGCTCCAGCCGGTGGCGGCGGCGCCTGCGGTGAAGCCGGTGCGTGTCAACAACCGCATCCGCCGCGCCATCGAGGCGGCAAGTGGTGCTCTGTCCCTTGTCAGTCCCGATCCGGCGAGGCGCCTTGAGGCTGCCGCGGCGGTCGCCCGCTCGCGCGACGAGGCGGCCCTGCCGGCGCTCGACACGGCGCTCGCCAAGGAAACCGATCCGAAGGTCAAGAGCGCGCTCAATTTGGCGCGCGCGTCGATCCTCATCGCCAAGGAGGGCATCTCCCCGGCCGAGCGCATCGCCGCGGTGCAGCTCGTCGGCGCGGAGGGCAATCAGGACGCGCTGGCCATCCTGCGGAGCGTGCCCGAGAGCGCGGCGCCCGAGGTGAAGCAGGCGGCGGCCGATGCCATCGCCGGCATCGAGCGCAATCTCGCCCTGTGGGCGGTGGCGCAGAATGTCTGGTACGGCGTCTCGCTCGGCTCGGTGCTGCTGCTCGCCGCCATCGGTCTTGCCATCACCTTCGGCGTCATGGGCGTCATCAACATGGCGCATGGCGAAATGGTCATGCTCGGGGCCTACACCACCTTCGTGGTGCAGGAGGTCATCCGGCAGAACTATCCGGCCCTGTTCGACTGGTCGCTCTTCATCGCCATCCCGCTCGCCTTCCTGTTCACCGGCTTCATCGGGGTGCTCATCGAGCGCTCGGTGATCCGCTTCCTGTACGGGCGGGCGCTGGAAACGCTGCTCGCGACCTGGGGCATCTCGCTCATCCTGCAGCAGGCGATCCGTACCATCTTCGGGCCGACCAATCGCGAGGTGGGCGCGCCGAGCTGGATGTCGGGCTCCTTCGAGCTCGGCCAGATGTCCGTCACCTATGGGCGGCTCTGGATCATCGTTTTTGCACTCATTGTCTTCATTGCACTCCTCACTGTACTGCGGATGACACGCATCGGCCTCGAAATGCGGGCCGTCACGCAGAACCGCCGCATGGCCGCGTCGATGGGAATCCGCACAAATTGGGTGGACGCGATGACCTTCGGCCTCGGCTCCGGCATCGCCGGCATGGCGGGCGTGGCGCTCAGCCAGATCGACAACGTGTCGCCAAACCTCGGGCAGAGCTACATAATTGACAGTTTCCTGGTCGTCGTCTTCGGCGGCGTGGGCAATCTGTGGGGCACGCTGGTCGGCGCCATGTCGCTGGGCGTCGCCAACAAGCTGCTCGAACCCTATGCCGGCGCGGTGCTCGGCAAGATCGCCCTGCTCGTCATCGTCATCCTCTTCATCCAGAAACGCCCCCGCGGCCTCTTCGCCCTCAAGGGGAGGTCCATCGAAGCATGACCGCGTCCGACACCCGCCAACCTGCGCTTCTCGCCCCTAGCGGATTGATATTCCTTGCTATTCTTGCTGCTGCGGCGATCCTCGTGCCGGCGTTGAACCTGTTCATGCCGCCCGGTTCCGCGCTGCATGTGCCGACCTATGTCGTGTCGCTGCTCGGCAAATATCTCTGCTATGCGCTGCTCGCCCTCTCCGTCGATCTGATCTGGGGCTATGTCGGCATCCTCTCGCTCGGCCACGGCGCCTTCTTTGCGCTGGGCGGCTACGCGATGGGGATGTACCTCATGCGCCAGATCGGCACGCGCGGCGTCTATGGCGACCCGGTCCTGCCGGACTTCATGGTCTTCCTGAACTGGAAGGAGCTGCCCTGGTTCTGGTACGGCTTCGATCTGTTTCCTTTCGCCGCCCTCATGATCCTTCTGGCGCCGGGTCTGCTCGCCCTGGTCTTCGGCTGGTTCGCCTTCCGCTCGCGCGTCACGGGCGTTTACCTGTCCATCATCACTCAGGCGATGACCTTTGCGCTGCTTTTGGCCTTCTTCCGCAACGATATGGGCTTCGGCGGCAATAACGGTCTGACCGATTTCAAGGATATCCTCGGCTTCAACATCCAGTCGGACGGCACGCGCCTGGTGCTCTTCGTCCTGTCCGCGCTGGCGCTGGCTCTCGGTTATGTACTCTGCCGGTTTCTTGTGCGCTCGCATTTTGGCAAGGTGCTGATCGCCATTCGAGATGCCGAGACGCGCGTACGTTTTACCGGCTACCGAGCGGAGAATTACAAGCTCGTCGCTTTCGTGGTCTCCGCCATGCTCGCGGGCATCGCCGGTGCGCTCTATGTGCCGCAGGTCGGAATCATCAATCCGTCCGAGTTTTCGCCCGCCAATTCCATCGAGATCATCGTCTGGGTCGCCGTCGGCGGGCGTGGCACGCTGGTCGGCGCTGCGCTGGGTGCGGTTCTGGTCAACTACGCGAAGACCTACTTCACCTCCGGCATGCTGGCGCCCTACTGGCTGTTCATGCTGGGCGGCCTGTTCGTCGCGGTGACGCTGTTTCTGCCCAAGGGCATCGTCGGCACCTTCTACGAGTGGCGCGCGAGAAAGCGTCCGCCCGCCAGCGGGGCGGATGCGCCGCTCGCGCCTCCAACCCCCGCCGAGTGAGGAGCCCCGCGATGAACGCGATCGATATGGTGGCTCCGGAAGCTCCCGATGGGCTGGGCGCGGAGAAGAAGCTGCTGACCGAAGCGCTGCTCTACCTCGACGGCGTGACCGTGACTTTCGACGGTTTCCGCGCGCTCAATTCCTTGTCCTTCACCGTCGACCCGGGCGAGATGCGCGCCATCATCGGCCCGAATGGTGCGGGCAAGACCACGATGATGGACGTGATCACCGGCAAGACGCGGCCCGACAAGGGCGATGTGTATTTCAACGGCGGCACGACCGATCTCACCAAGCTGGACGAGACGCAGATCGCCACACTGGGCATCGGGCGCAAATTCCAGAAGCCGACCGTGTTCGAGAGCCACACGGTGATCGACAATCTGCGCCTCGCGCTCAAGGGACAACGCTCGGCGCTCCCAAATATCTTCCGCCGCGAGTCGGCGGCCGAGCGGGAACGCATCGACGAGATTTTCGAGACGATCAGGCTGACGGAACACCGCAACCGCTTCGGTGGCGAGCTGTCGCATGGTCAGAAGCAGTGGCTGGAAATCGGTATGCTGCTGGCGCAGGATCCCAAGCTTCTGCTCGTTGACGAGCCGGTGGCCGGCATGACGGATGCCGAGACGGCCCAGACCGCCGAATTGCTGCGCGCCATCAATGCCAACGGCCATTCCGTGGTTGTCGTCGAGCACGACATGACCTTCGTGCGCGATCTCGGGGTGCGGGTCATGTGCCTGCATGAAGGCTCGGTGCTCGCCGAGGGCACGTTGGACCAGGTCAGCGCCAATGAGCGCGTCATCGAAGTCTATCTGGGACGCTAGGCGCCATGCTGGAAGTTCAGGACGTCAATCTCTTCTATGGAGCGGCGCAGGCTCTGCGCGGCGTCTCACTCGTGGCGGAGGCCGGCAAGGTCACCTGTGTTCTCGGCCGAAACGGCGTCGGCAAGACGAGCCTGATGCGTGCCATCGTCGGGCAGGCACCCGTCGCCAAGGGCACGATCCGCTTCAACGGCGCGGACATCACCACGATGGCGCCGTCCGAGCGGGCGCGCCGGGGCATTGCCTTCGTGCCGCAGGGGCGTGAGATTTTTCCGCTGCTCACTGTCGCCGAGAATCTCCAGACCGGCTTCGCTCCGCTGGCGCGTGCAGACCGGTTCATTCCTGATGACGTGTTCTCGCTGTTTCCGGTGCTCGACTCGATGATGCGGCGGCGGGGCGGGGACTTGTCGGGCGGGCAGCAGCAGCAGCTTGCCATCGGTCGGGCGCTGGTGATGCGGCCTAAGGTGCTCGTGCTCGATGAGCCGACCGAGGGCATCCAGCCCTCGATCATCAAGGATATCGGCAACGCCATCCGCTACTTGCGCAGCAAGGGCGATATCGCCATCGTGCTGGTCGAGCAGTATTTCGACTTCGCCAAGGAACTGGCCGATCGCTTCATCGTCATGGAGCGCGGCGCCGTGGTCATGTCGGGTGATGGCGCCGCCCTTGAGGATCCGGATGTACGCAACCGCATTGCCGTCTGACGCCGCCGCGACCATTCCGGTCGAGCGGCGAGGCCATGGGCGGCTGCGTATCGAGGCGGAGGGGCGCGACGGTCGCACGGTTCGCACCCATATCGAGGAAGCGGGCTTTGCCCGCGCGCGATTTCCCTTGTCGGGTCGGCGCCGGCGGGCGCTGGAAGCGGTGCTTCTGAACACCGGCGGCGGGCTGACCGGTGGCGATAGTTCGCGCACGATCATCCGAGCGGCAGCGGGCGCCCAACTTGTGGTCACGACCCAGGCTGCGGAGAAGGTCTACCGCTCGGACGGGACCGCAACGCTGGTCGATGTGGACCTCTCCGTCGGCGCCGGCGCGGCACTCGACTGGATGCCTCAGGCGACCATCCTGTTCGATGGCGCGCGCCTCCGGCGCTCGATCACCGGCGAGATCGCGGACGATGGGCGCCTTCTGCTGGTCGAACCGGTCATCCTTGGCCGCACCGCCCGTGGCGAGCGCATCACCTATGGCGAACTGGTCGACAGTTGGCGCATCCGCCGTGCGGGCGAACTCATCTATGCCGACGGCATGGTTCTGGAAGGCGACATAGGGGCGGCGCTGGAGCGGCGCGCCTGTGCGGGAGGCTGGGCCGCCTATGCGACACTGCTGCTCGTCTCACCCGATGCGGAAAGCTTGCTGGAAGAGGTGCGCGCGGCGCTCGATTTGCCGGATGGACTGCCCGAACATCTCGATGCCGGTGCCAGTGCCTGGAACGGCATGCTCAGCGTGCGTTTGCTGGCGCGCGACGGTGCTCCGCTCGATGCCACGATCCGCCGCGTGATCCCGGCTCTTGGGATTACCGACGTGCCGCGCATCTGGCACTCTTGATCGTGCCGCTTCCCTCATGGCACCGCTGATGCATAGTGGTGCCGCCCGCCCGCGCGCCACTCAGCCGCACAGCCTGCACAGCCGGAGACCCGACCGATGAATCTCAGCCCGCGCGAGAAGGACAAGCTCCTCGTCGCCATGGCCGCGATGGTGGCGCGCCGTCGCCTGGAGCGCGGCATAAAGCTGAACCATCCCGAGGCGGTGGCGCTGATCACCGATGTGGTGGTCGAAGGCGCGCGTGACGGGAAGACGGTCGCCGAACTGATGACGCTCGGCACGCAGGTGCTTACGGCGGATCAGGTAATGCCGGGCGTGGCCGAGATGATCTATGAGATCCAGGTTGAGGCGACCTTTCCTGACGGAACCAAGCTTGTCACCGTGCATGAACCCATCCCGTCCAGCTATGCGGGGCCGCAGCCGGGCGAGCTATTGACGGAAGACGGCGAGATCGAGCTGCTGGCAGACCGCGAGATCATTGCGCTTACGGTGGCCAATACGGGCGATCGTCCGATCCAGGTGGGAAGCCACTACCATTTCTACGAGACCAACCCGGCCCTCAGTTTCGACCGGGAGAGGGCGCGGGGGATGCGTCTCGCCATTCCTTCCGGTACCGCTGTGCGCTTCGAGCCTGGCCAGAGCCGCGAGGTGAAGCTGGTCGCACTCGCCGGGCAGCGCGAGGTCTATGGCTTCCGCCAATCCGTCATGGGCCGGCTCTGAGCCGGCTGCCTTTTTTCGCGTCCGCCTGATTGCCGAACGGAAACGCCATGTCGATCAAGATTTCCCGCGCCACCTATGCCGAAATGTTCGGCCCCACCACCGGCGATCGCGTGCGCCTCGCCGATACCTCGCTGATCATCGAGGTGGAGAAGGACCTGACGGTCTATGGCGAGGAGGTGAAGTTCGGCGGCGGCAAGACCATTCGCGATGGCATGGGCCAGTCGCAGGTGACGCGCAGCGGCGGGGCGGTGGATACCGTGATCACCAACGCGCTGATTCTCGATCACTGGGGCATCGTAAAGGCTGACATCGGCATTCGTGACGGGCGGATCTGCGGCATCGGCAAGGCCGGCAACCCGGCGATCCAACCGGGCGTCGACATCATCATAGGTGCCTCGACCGAAATCATCGCTGGCGAAGGCAAGATCATCACGGCCGGGGCCTTCGACAGCCATATTCACTTCATCTGCCCGCAGCAGATCGAGCACGCGCTGATGAGCGGCGTGACGACCATGTTGGGCGGCGGAACGGGACCGGCGGCGGGCACCAACGCCACGACCTGCACGCCTGGCCCGTGGCACATCGAGATGATGCTGCGCGCCTCCGACAGCTTCCCGGTCAATCTTGCCTTCTCAGGCAAGGGCAACGCTTCTCTGGCGGGGCCGCTCGTCGAGCAGATCGAAGCGGGAGCTTGTGCGCTGAAGCTGCATGAGGACTGGGGCACGACACCTGCCGCCATCGACAACTGTCTGTCGGTTGCCGACGAGTACGATATCCAGGTGATGATCCATACCGACACGCTCAATGAGAGCGGTTTCGTCGAGGACACCATCGCCGCCTTCAAGGGCCGCACCATTCATGCCTTCCACACGGAGGGGGCCGGCGGCGGCCATGCGCCGGATATCATGAAAGTGGCGGGACTGCCCAATGTGCTGCCGTCCTCCACGAATCCCACGCGACCCTTCACCATCAATACGCTCGATGAGCATCTCGACATGCTCATGGTCTGCCATCATCTCGATCCGCTGATCGCCGAGGACCTCGCCTTCGCCGAGAGCCGCATCCGCAAGGAGACCATCGCGGCGGAAGACATCCTGCACGACATCGGCGCGATCTCGATGATGAGCTCGGACAGCCAAGCCATGGGCCGGCTCGGCGAGGTCGTCACCCGGACCTGGCAGACCGCGCATAAGATGAAGCTCCAGCGTGGCCTGCTTCCAGGCGACACAGAGCGCAACGATAACGCCCGAGCCAAACGCTATGTCGCGAAATACACGATCAACCCCGCCATCGCGCATGGCATGTCGCGCCATATCGGCTCGGTGGAAGTCGGCAAGCTGGCGGACCTCGTCCTGTGGTCGCCTGCCTTCTTCGGCACCAAGCCTGACATGGTGGTGAAGGGCGGGATGATCGTTGCGGCGCAGATGGGCGACCCCAATGCATCGATCCCGACCCCGCAGCCGGTGCATTACCGTCCGATGTTCGGCGCCTTCGGAAAGGCACGCACCGCGACCTGCCTCACCTTCGTCTCGCAGGCTGCGGTCGAGCTGAATATCGGGGCTAAACTCGGGCTGGAGAAAAGCCTTGTCGCCGTTTCCAACGTGCGCGGCGGGCTGTCCAAGAGCTCGATGATCCATAACGACGCGACACCACATCTGGAAATCGACCCTGAGACTTACGAGGTGCGCGCCGATGGCGAACTCCTCACCTGCGCCCCTGCCAGCGAACTGCCGATGGCGCAACGCTACTTCCTGTTTTAAGCCTGGCGCGGCGCCTGCGGCATGATGGCATCGTGCGGGTTATGGCGCCGCCGCAAGGACACCCCACCTTTGCGGAGCTTGCTCCGAGGAGACCGACCATGATCCGTGCCCGTTCGATTCTTCCCGCTGGCAAATGGGATGCCGCAAGCTCGGCCGACCGCGTGGTTCTCCCGCATGACGGTCGTCATCGTCGCCGCATAGCCATGCGCGGGGAGGCGGATGTGGCTTTCCTCCTCGATCTTGAGGAGGCCACCCGGCTGAAGAATGGCGATGGACTTGTGCTCGATGACGGACGTGTTGTCGCCGTCGCCGCGGCGGAGGAGCCCGTGGCGGAAATCGTTGCGCAGGACGCCCATCATCTCGCCCGACTGGCCTGGCATCTCGGCAATCGCCACGTGCCGGCTGAACTGCTTGCCGACCGTATCCGCATTGCGCGTGACCCGGTGCTCGAGGAGATGGCGCGGGGTCTCGGTGCCACGGTTTCCGTCGTCGAGGCGGCATTCGAGCCCGAAGGTGGTGCTTACGAGGCGGCCGAGGCGCATGGTCACGCCCATCATGGGCATGAACATCATGACCACGCTCACCATCATGCGCATGGGGAGGCCTGCGGCTGCGGCCATGATCACAGCCATGACGCGCATGGCCACGGCGATCATGACCATCACGGTTACGACCACCCGCATGACCATGCCCCGGCACGCGACGTGCTTCATATCCATGATCACGGGCACGATCACCAGCATGATCAAAAGGCGCATCATCACGCCGCGCAGGATCACGCCCATGGCCCGGACTGCGGCTGCGGGCATGATCATCACGAGCATGATCACCACGAGCACGGGCATGACGATCATGCGCATGGTGCGGCGCACCGGCATGGCCACTAGTCCCTAGGTATGAGCGTGCGTGTTGACGGCGCGGTGCAGCCGGCGGCGGACCTGCTGCCGCTCTTCGTATGGCTGTCGCCGGCCTACCCGGTCGGCGCCTTTGCTTATTCGCACGCTCTCGAATGGGCGGTTGAAACCGGTGCCGTGCGGAACGTGCACGGCCTCATCGGCTGGGTAGACGATCTGCTCCATCATGGGGGCCCGTTCAGCGACGCCGTGCTGCTCGCCCACGCTTATCGCGCGACAGTATCTGCCGATGATGGTGCGCTTCGCGAGGTTCTCGAACTCGCCGCGGCCTTCGCCCCCTCGCGCGAGCGGCAGATGGAGACGTTGAACCAGGGAGACGCCTTCATGGCCGCGACGCGCCTCGCCTGGCCCGGGCCCGTGCTCGACCGCCTGCCGGAGATTTGGGCGGGCCGGGTGGCCTATCCCGCAGCGGTGGGTCTTGCCGCCGCAGCCCATGGACTGCCGCTGCCAGCCTCGCTTTCGGCCTATCTCGGAGCGGTCGCGGCCAATCTCATTTCAGCGGCCGTGCGGCTGGTGCCCCTTGGTCAAACCGACGGCAACCGCGCCATCGCCGCCGTTACGCCTGTTGTACGTCACGTCGCGCTGAAGGCGGTTGGAGAGCGGCTCGAACGTCTCGGCGGCTGCGCCCTCGCCTCGGACATCGCGTCGATGCGGCACGAGACACAATACACGCGGCTTTTCCGAAGCTGAGGGAAGGGACCAAAATGACAATGAAGGCTTCAGGGCCGCTTCGGGTCGGCATTGGCGGGCCGGTCGGGTCGGGCAAGACAGCTTTGATGGAAGCTCTCTGCCGGGCCTTTCGCGACCGCTATGATCTCTGCGCCATCACCAACGATATCTACACAAAGGAAGACGCGGAGATTCTGACGCGCGCCGGGGCGCTGCCGGCGGAGCGCATCATGGGCGTGGAGACGGGAGGATGCCCGCACACGGCCATTCGCGAAGATGCCTCGGCCAACCTCGCCGCCGTGGCGGAGATGCGGGCCCGTTTTCCGGCGCTTGATCTCATCCTGATCGAGTCCGGTGGCGACAATCTCGCGGCGACCTTTTCTCCGGAACTGGCGGATATCACGATCTATGTCATCGACGTTTCGGCCGGCGAGAAGATCCCGCGCAAGGGTGGCCCGGGCATCACGCGTTCGGACCTGCTCGTCATCAACAAGATCGACCTCGCGCCGTATGTCGGGGCCTCTCTTGAGGTGATGGACCGCGACGCGAAGAAGATGCGCGGCCGGCGGCCGTTCGTCTTCTCGAACCTCCGCGCGGGCAAGGGTCTTGAG